>CAZYUK010000015.1:0-14456 GCA_964650675.1 uncultured Candidatus Bathyarchaeia archaeon | reverse complement strand
GTCCTCAGCAGCTCCGGGAGGGGGCCGAGCCCCCTCCCGGAGCTGCTGAGGACCGGAGGGGTGCTTGAGGCAGCGGGGGCCGACTTCATAATAATCCCGTGCAACACCGCCCACTACTACTACGACGACCTCACGAGGAGGCTCAAGATACCAATCCTGCACATGATAAGGCTCGCAGCGGAGGAGACGCGCAGGAAATCCACGGGAATAACCAGGGCGGGGCTCCTCGCCAGCGACGGGACGATCGCCAGCAGGCTGTACCACGACGCGTTTGGGAAGGCGGGCATAGAGATAGTCACACCACCTTCATCCCGACAGGCCGATGTGATGAAGGCGATATATCAGCACATCAAGGCGGGCGACCTCGAAGGGGGCGGAAGCATCCTCCATCGGGAGGCCGAGGAGCTCGTCGGGGAGGGCTCCGAGGCTGTCATATGCGGCTGCACCGAGGTATCCCTCGTACTCAAGCAGGGGGACCTGGAAGTCCCGGTCATAGACCCGCTGCAGGTCCTCGCGGAGGCGGCGGTAGCCTATGCCCTCGGTGGAAGGACGTAGCCAAGAGTTGGGCGCGCAGAAGCCAACACGCTTCATCGTGTACAGGAGAGCTTCCCTGAGGCCGGGGATGCTGAGGGAGGCCATCGAGTTCCTCTACCCGGCCAACCTCGGCTGGAAATGCACCAAGTGTGGGGCCTGCTGCAGGGATGCTGAGGAAAGGGAGAGACGCATCCTCCTCATGGAGACCGACATCTCGAGGCTCAAGGGCCAGCATGGCGTTGGCGAGTTCGCCGTACCCATAAGTGGGCGGGAGCCCTTCGTCGCCGAGATGAGGAAGATCGGCGGCAGGTGCCTCTTCCTCTCAGAGGATGGCTGCCTGGCCTACGATCGCAGGGCGCTCCTCTGTAGGATGTACCCCTTCTGGGTCGAGCGCTCAGAGGACCTCTTCATCGTCAGGGCCGACGGCGCGTGCCCAGGCGTCGGCGGTGGGAAGCCCCTCGGCGAGGCCTTCTTCTCGGGACTCCTGGGGCGGGCAGTCGCGGAGAGGGGCGGCGTATAGCCTAACCGCCTTTTATACGGGTTCAACGATCAAAAACGACGTGAACGCCCCAACGATTCGCGTCATGACGAGCCACGACGTCGACCTAGCCCTCAGACTCTTCGGGGTCGCGGGCTGGGGGAACACGCGGGCCGACGTGGAGCGGATACTCTCCTACGAGCACCGCGGATGCTTCGTCGCAAGCATAGACGGGGAGGACGTCGGCATGGTCGCCACAACCAGCTACGGCCACGCGGCCTGGATAGGGAACCTGATAGTCGCGCCGGAGGCGAGGGGCAGGGGCATAGGCACCGCCCTGATGAGGAGGGCGATGACCCACCTCGTCGAGTCAGACGCTTCATCGGTGAGGCTGGACGCCGTCCCGAAGGCCATCCCCTTGTACAGGCGCCTCGGATTCAAGGCCGAGTACGACTCGTTGAGGTTCATGGGGGCAGCCACCAAGCGTAGCTACACCGGGGTGGAGCCAATCAAGCCGGGTGACATCCCGGGAATCAGGGCACTGGACACAAGATTCACAGGCCTCGACAGGGAGAAGATCCTGAGGCGGACCCTCCAAGAGTTCCCGGGCCTCTGTTTCAAGGCAGAAACCGGGGGCAGACTGATCGGTTATATCATGGGAAAGGAGGGCTCCGACTCGTACAAGGCTGGGCCATGGATCTGTGAGCCAGGCCATGGCAAGGCCGTGGACCTCCTTAACGCCCTGATGGGCGAGGTCGCCGGGGAGTTCCTATGGGTCGGCGTCCCCGAGGGGAACGCCCACTCAGTAAGAATATTACAGGGGCTGGGCTTCAGGCAGAATCCCTCGAGCCTCAGGATGTGCTACGGCGACTGCAGGGTGATCGAAGACGTCGCTGGCATCTACGGTCTTGGAGCCCCGGACAAGGGCTAGGGGCGCCTGATGAGGACCCTATCCCCGACCTCCATCTCGGGCTCATCCACACTCAGGGCCTTCACCAGGACCCCCATGTGGTTCGGCATGTGGGTCATGTCGTAGCCGGCGAGTGTGCCTAGGTGTCTCCCCGATATGGTCACCTCGTCCCCGACAACGGCGAGCCCGCCCGCCTCGACCTCGAAGAATGCAACCGCCCTGACCCTGTCGACGCCGCAGCCCGGCGCGGCCCCCTGCTCATCCGTGACCATGAGCTCGTGTATCTCGCCCCTCTGCATCGCCCTGCTCTTCGCCTCTAGCAGCTTGAGGCCCCTGTCCTCGAAGAAGATATGGAGTAGGGCGACGACCTCACCTGACACCGGCCTCCTGTCGCCGTACACGTCAGGGGTTATCCTGCTGAGGTCGTATGGGGGGCTCGTCAAGGCGCCTCTACTCCTTGACCCAGACTCCCTTCCGCTCCTCGAACTCCTTCATGTCGATGTCCATATAATAGTGGACTCTCTCCTGGCTGACCGATGCGCTCATCGTGTTCCCCTCCCTGTCCATGGCGATGCAGTTCATCCCACCCTTCTCGTGGAGGGCGTTGATGTTCCTCATCGCCCTGATGCAGGCGTCCTTCAGGCCCATGCCGGACTCGAGGTATGAGACGATGCTCCTGGCCGTGCTCAGCCTAATCGCGAGCTCGCCGCGCCCCGTGCAGGCGGCCGCCCCGTACCTATTGTCGCAGTAGTTTCCGGCCCCAATGACCGGGCTGTCGCCGAGGCGGCCCGGGAACTTGAACGCTGTGCCACTCGTCGATACGCCCGTGCACATGTCGCCGTTCGCGTCGATCGCCATCACGTTGACGGTGCCATGCTGCTTATCTGTGAGCCTATCGTACCAGCCCCTGAGGCCGAAGTCGAGGTCGTAGCTCGGGTACCACTGCCTCGTGCCGGCGGCCGGCTCATTGCTGTAGGACTGCTCAAGGAACGCCTTGTAGGCGGCCCTGCTCTCGGGCGTCGAGAGGTCCTGCCTCTTGAAGCCCATCCTCTCGGCGAAGAGCCCCGCCCCCTCTCCTACGAGCATGACATGCGGCGTCAACTCCATCACCTTCCTTGCGACGGAGATCACGTGGAGGTAGCCCTTCACCGCGCCAACGGCGCCCGTCCTCAGCGTCCTGCCGTCCATTATCGAGGCGTCGAGCTCCACCTCGCCTAGCATGTTCGGTATTCCGCCGAGGCCCACGCTCGTGTCTTCGGGGTTAGCCTCGACCAGGCGGATCGTCGCCTCGACGGCGTCTATCGCGGATCCGCCCTTCCTGAGCGTCTCGACCCCGGCGTGTAGCATATTCCTAGAGTTTGCTGTCCCGATGATGAATGGCTTGACCTTAGCCATGATCCTTCACAGCTATTCGGTCCGTCTTCGTCGTATAAAAAACAATAAGAGGGCTGCGGGAGGAGGTGAAGATGTATTTTTTACGAAAGATCCTGTGGATTCCTAGCCTCGGCGGAGGATCTGGTGGACCTTGACGCAATATCTGCGAGCCCTCGACTCACTGCTTGTGGTTCCCCTTCTGCAGCGTCCCCATGACCTCGTCGACGAACCTAAAGTAGACTGGCTCCCGTCTGTGCTCGAACCTTGGCCTGGGGATCTCAATCTTAACCTCGCCGACGACCCTCCCCGGACGCGGTGACATTACTATGACCCGGTCCGCCATGTAGACCGCCTCCTCAACGTTGTGGCTGACCATGACCATGCTGTTTGGCGGCTCGCCCTTCCTCCTCCATATCTCGAGGACGAGGTCGCGGAGCGTCTTTGCGGTCAGCTCGTCTAGGCTCGAGAATGGCTCGTCCATCAACAGTATTTCGGGCTTCAGGGCCAGGGCCCTGGCGATGCCGACGCGCTGCTTCATGCCGCCTGAGAGATCGTGGGGGTAGGTGTTCTCGAAGCCCTCAAGCTCCACCATCTTCAGGTACTCCATGCCGGCTGCCACCCGATCCTTCTTGGGCATGCCAAGGACCTCAAGCGGCACCTCGACGTTCTCGATCGCAGTCTTCCAAGGGAGGAGGCCGAACAGCTGGAAGACCATCGAGATCTTTGGCGAAGGCCCCGTGATCGGCTTCCCCTGGAATATCACATCTCCGGAATCCGCCTTCTCAAGGCCGGCTATTATCCTGAGCATGGTCGACTTACCGCAACCTGATGGTCCGACGAGGCAGACGAACTCCTCGTCCTCCACGATGAATGAGACGTCGTCTAGGGCTTTGACCTTGACCTTGTCCTCGACGAAGGTCTTGCTTATATTCTTCACTTCAAGGGCTGGCATCGTTAAACCTCCACCTTATATTTCTCGAACCTTCTCAGAAGGCGGCGCCAGATGAGCGCCTCCATCGAGAGCACTATCACGGATATTATGATGAGGGTGAACACGAGGAGCACCGTGTTCCCGTAAACGTAGCCTGAGATGTCCAGGAAGGAGCCCAAGCCGGGCACGGAGACCGCGGGCACGGCGGGGTCCGACTGCGGCAGGTACTCGGAGAAGATGATGGTGTTCCACCCGGTGCCCCAGGAGAGGATGCTCCCGGTCACTATGGCGGGCAGGATGGCGGGGATGACGAGGTGGGTCACCCTCTTCAACCCCCTGAAGCCGAAGAGCTGCCCTACCTCCCTCAGCTCCGAGGGGATGTTCTTCACAGCGCTTGTGATGTTGATGAACATGTACCAGATCATGTCCAGGACGAGCATTACTACACAGGTGACCTCGAGGGCGGCTCTCTGAGAGCCGATGAAGTCGGTTAGCCCGAGGTAGATCACGGGGAAGAGGGCGAGGATGGGGACCCCCTGCCCGACATCGTATATCGGGTAAATGATCGAGGCCATGAGCCTGTTCTCCGCGGCTAGGACGCCGAGCCCTATGGCCACCGCCAGCGAGATCAGGTAAGCCACGCCGAGGCGCCCCATCGTCAGCAGGATGTACATGGGCAGCTGGGGCAGGAACTCGGCCGGGGGCGTGCTGAACCCGGCCTGGATGTCCGCGATGGATGGGAAGTGATGCGCCTCCGAGAACATGATGAAGATGATCAGGGCGAGGACGGAGGAGTAGGCGATGAGCCTCTCCGCCCGCGAGTACCTCCTGAGTCTCTGGGCTACGGCCGAGAAGGACTTCGGCAGGTGGAGGTCCTCCAGGTCGAGGTCGCTTACCGCCCTCGCCTCGAGCTTCCCTATCCCCGAGAGGTCGATGTTGAGGATCGGCTTGAAGGTGCCCTTGTTCGCCCTCTCCATCAGCTTGTGCCAGGTGAGGCTGTTGATGACGACGACGAGCGTCGTGATGAAGACGAGGAGGACGACGGCGAGGTTCATGTCCTCGTAGTGGTACGCGGCCCTGGCCAGGAGCACGCCGAGGCCGCCGGAGGGGGGCACGACGACGTCCCCCTTGTACTGGATGTACTCCGCGGCTATCATGAAGAACCAGCCGTCGCTCCATGCCAGGTTGGCGCCCGAGACGACGGCGGGGGCGATGGCGGGGAGCACTATGTGCCTCACGTACCTCCAGCCAGTCAAGCCGAAGCTCTTCGAGGACTCGACGACGTTGGTGGGTATCCCCTTTACCGCGCCTAGTACGCCGAAGAAGATGGCCCACGCCATCGAGGTGAAGAGGAGGAGGACGACGCTCAGCTCTATCCCGATCGCCCCGAAGGCGAAGAGGAAGCCTATCACGAGCGGGAAGTAGCCGAGGATAGGTATCGACTGGAGCAGGTCGATGATAGGGGTGATGACGATGGACGCCGTCCTGTTCGTGCTGGCCAGGATGCCGAACGAGACGCCCCAGGCGAGCGATATGAGGAGGGTGATGAATATCCTCGTGATGGTGCTGAGGGTGAAGAGTGGCAGGTTAGCCATCTCAGGGTACGGTGAAAGGGTGCCGATCAGGTAGACCATGAGGGCCAGGAGGGCGAAGCCGCCCGCTACCTTCAACAGGTACCCTCTCATAAATTCGGCTCCCCCCGAGAGATTATCTAACCCATGACCCGCTGCATGAGCGATTTAAAGGTAACTCAAGGCACTCGGAATAAGTGGGGAGCCATCTTCATGTGCCTGTCCACTCCGGAATCGTCTTAGAAGGGTTAAAAAACGCGCCCCGGCTAATCTAGGTGATTCGAATGAGCGGCGGAATGTGGGCGGAGAAGTACAGGCCGAGGACGCTCGACGAGATCGCCGACCAGGCCGAGATAGTTTCGAGGATGAAGAACTTCGTCAAGGACAGGAACCTGCCACACCTCCTCCTAGTCGGCCCCGCCGGCGTCGGGAAGACGACGAGCATCCTCTGCCTCGCCCATGACCTATACGGCCCCGGGTACCAGAACTTCATCCTCGAGCTGAACGCCAGCGACGAGCGCGGCATAGACGTCGTCAGGGAGAAGGTGAAGAACTTCGCCCGCACCGCCGCGATGGCGAGCGAGGTTCCGTTCAAGATACTGATCCTCGACGAGGCGGACAGCCTCACGTCGGCCGCCCAGCACGCCCTCCGCCGCACCATGGAGATATACACGAGGACCTGCCGCTTCTGCCTCATAGGTAACTACAGCGAGAGCATCATAGACCCCATCCAGAGCAGGTGCAGCGTCTTCAGGTTCAGCCCCCTGCCCGAGCAGGAGACGAAGGACTGGCTGAGGAACATGGCGGAGAGGGAGGGGGTGAAGCTCCTCCCGGAGGGGCTCGACGCCGTCTACGAGGCGAGCCAGGGGGACCTGAGGAAGGCGACCAACCTCCTGCAGGCCGCCGCCGCGACGAAGGGGGGAGAGGTGGATGACGTCGTCATCTACAGCGTCCTCGGCAAGGTTAGCCCCGAGCGGGTGCGTGAGATGATCAAGCTAAGCCTCAGGGGCGACTTCCTCGAGGCCAGGGAGATACTCCGCGGCCTCCTCATAGACGAGGGGCTCGCGGCCGAGGACATCCTCAGGATGCTCTACTCGGAGTTGATGAGGATGGACATGCCCGAGGAGTGGAAGGTGAGGCTCAGCGACTCCGTCGGCGAGGTCGACTTCAGGCTCACACAGGGGTCAAGGCCCGAGATTCAGCTGAGCACCCTCCTCGCCAAGCTCGCCATGGCCGGGAGGGAGAATGTTGGGCGCTGAGGATCAGCCCTGGAGCAGCAGGTTCAGGCCGAAGAGGACGGCGGAGGTCGCCGGTAACAGGGAGGCGATCCAGGAGCTCAGGCGCTGGCTGCAGTCCTGGGAGAAGGGAGTGCCGAAGGAGCGCGCCGCCTTCATATACGGCCCGCCAGGCGTCGGTAAGACGGCGAGCGTCCAGGCGCTGGCGGCCGACATGGGCTTCGACCTCCTCGAGGTGAACGCGAGCGATTACAGGACGAGGACGAGGCTCGAGGAGCTCGTCGGCCGTGCGGCTACCCAGAGCGTCACCGTCTTCGGCCGACGCAGGCTCATACTCTTCGACGAGATGGAGGGGATAAGCGGCCGCGAGGACCTCGGTGGCATCGCCGCCATCGCGGACATCATAAAGAACACGAGGAGCCCTATAGTCCTGATCGCGACGAGCGTCGGCGAGGAGAACGAGGAGAAGTTCAGGCCGCTCAGGGACAGGTCCCTGATAATCGAGTACAAGCCTATCCCGACCCTCGAGGTCTACGGGAGACTCGCCTCGATAGCAAAGGAGATGAGGATAGATGCCTCCGAGGAGGCGCTCGAGGCACTCGCGGTGAGGTCCGAGGGTGATGTCAGGTCGGCGATAAACGACCTGGAGTCCCTCGCCAGGGGGAAGGGTAAGGTGACCGTCGGGGATGTCGAGTCCCTGGGCCGCCGCGACAGGCAGGAGTACACGCCCGATGTGATCAGGGCGATCTTCTCGTCCCGGAACCTGAGGGAGGCGAGGAGGGCGGTCAGCCAGTCCTACGTCGGCCACGAGGGGCTCTTCGACTGGATATACGAGAACCTGCCCCTCATACTCGACGACCCAGGAGACCTCCACGACGGGCTCGAGGCGCTGGCGAGGGCGGACGTCTACGATCGGAGGGCGAGGAGCTCCAACTACAGGCTCCAGAAGTACATGTTCAACATGATGTCGGGCGGCGTCTCCTTCTCCAGGAGGCGGTCGGAGGGCCTCGGGCTTAGGAGGCAGATACTCGCGACCACAGCAAGGCTCGGGTTCCCACAGAGCGCCTTCACCCTCCATGAGGCTGCGGAGGGGCTACTGGTCAAGCCTGTCAGGTACCTCGGGGATGACTGGGGGAGGGTGAACGGCGCCATGAGGGGGCTCGGCGCCTCCTGGGTCCGTGGCGGAAACGCCTGGTCTATCCCCTACCTCAGGCCCCCACAGCTCAGGTGGCGGTACATCCGCACATACCAGAGCCGCCTGAGGCTGAGGAGCGTCTCAGAGAAGGTCGCGACGAGGTGCCTGGTCTCCCGGAAGGAGGCTGTCTCCGAGGTCATCCCCTTGATGAAGGTGATGTTCAAGGGGAGCAGGGAGATGGGCGACGGAATCGCGGGCTGGCTCGACCTCGATGAGGACGAGGCTGCCTGGCTCAGGGGCTAGAAGACGTCCGAGCCGGTGATGTGCCAGTTCCCGATGTCAGTGAGCTCGAGACCCTTCCTGTAAAATCGATTACCCATTGTCTCGAGGCTCTCAATCGCCATGACGATCATGCTGTAGCTCACCTCGGGGTCCGGGCTGAATCCGAGGCAGGATAGATTTGACCCGAGGGGCGAGCCCTTAGGCGTTAGGGCGCTGACCTCGCTTAACCTAGGGAAGAGGCGAAGAATGTGCCCCAGTACGGCTGCGGTCACTGGACCTTTGAAGAGCATAGAAGTGTAGTCGTCGATGGAGAGCTCGCGTGAGCCTTGGTCATCCGTATCGGTGCTAACCACGATATAGCCCTCCTCGTCCTCAGCCTCCACTATGAATAAGCCGTAGCTGCGTCTGGGGGATTCTAGGAACCTCCAGCTAAGGTATTCTTGGCTCCTGAGAACGTGTAGCTTTGGGTTCGAGGAAGCCCATTCCTCGTACAATGACTGAACCTCCTTGACCTCCGCGGGCTTCAACGTGACGCCATCTGCATCGAGCCTGTGCTTCGAGACCTCTTCCGGTTTGGCCCGCCACCTCTGGACATCGCTGCCTATCGCTGAGCCTGCTTTCCTGGCGGCGCCTGCCGAGCCTGCGAAGTTGAAGCCGATCAGGAACTCCGGGCCCCTACCCCTCAGCTCCCTCGCCATGAACCTGAGGGTCTCCTGGAAGAGCCCTGCGCCCCTGTGATTCCTGGAGACGAAGCCGTCGCAGCCTTCCACGATCGTGAAGCTCTCACCCCTGGCCCTCACCCTCAGCGGGAGGAATGAGTTGAAGGCGACAGGCTCACCGCCGGGGGCTTCAGCAACGGCTATCGAGACGAAGCCTAGGCTGCTTGGGTTGTCAAGGAACTTCCACCTGAACCGGCGTTCGTCGTAGAGGTCGTACAGGTTCACATTTAGGCCTGAGATATAGGCCTCCAGGTCTCTATCCTCGAACCACCTCAGCTTGTAGGGGCCTGACAACTTGGAGGATCATGATGCCATCGTCGGAGATAAGCTTGTACGGCGTGTGCAGGCATTCACGCCCTCCATAATCTTATTCCCCAGTTCACGTCAACTTATCATACGTGATAAATTTATGGCTAAGGTAAAAAGCATACAAAGTCTATACTTCTCACCAACCGGAAACACAAGGAAGATTATTGAAGCAATATCAAATGGCATCGGCTTACCGGTGGCTAAACCAATCGACTTCACCCTTCCAAGGCAGAGAGAGTCTTGGTCAGGCACGGTACAAAGCGATCTACTGATCGTAGGCTTGCCGGTCTACGCTGGCTCCTTTCCCTCATTGATCCTACCCTTCCTGAAGAAGCTTGACGGTATGGGGCGCTGGGCGGTACCTGTTGCGGTCTGTGGCAACGTGCAGATGAGAACATGCCTCGCGGATCTTACCGGCGTTCTGAAGAAACAGGGATTCATGATCCCTGCTGCTGCCAACTTCATTGGACAACACTCCTTCGCCACAGAGGATTTACCCCTAGGGAGCGGACGACCCGATCAGAGGGACCTCAGAAAAGCAGTCAACTTCGGCAAGAAGATAGCCAGCAAGATGCAGGATAATCCCACTGATATCACCAGTATAAGGGGCGGGATGGTATGGATACGGCAATACTTGACGGGCAGCCTTGAAACCCAGGGTAGTTCATTCCTCGAAAGATACAGTCAAATCATCAGAGTCTCCGAGCAGGATAGAACCCATTGCGAGAACTGTCAGAAATGTGTAGAATCTTGTCCTACTGGAGCCATCGACGCAAAAACCCTCCAGATTAGTGATACGGCTTGTATACGCTGTTTCGCGTGTACCTCTGCCTGTCCCTCTGGGACGAAACAGAAGGTGGTTGAACCTGATCCAGAACTACGGGCCTGGTTCTTGAAACAGGGGTCAGTTCGTGCGGAGCCACAGATCTTACTTTAGAACAACACGCAAGATGTCCACATGATTTGGGTTTGGGGCCATAATCTTATCCTCAGCTTCACTTGAAGCAAGCGTGCTGCGACCATCTCAATTAATAAAAGACGCGCTCACGGCCGGATATGATCGATCAGTTTTGAGGAGATGAAGGGCACCTCCTGAATGATGAGGATAATAAAGGTTTAAGCAGCCATAATCCATTCAAATTAAATCCTCTGGCAATCTTTTAGACTCGGATCCATTATCCCATAGCCAGAAGACTCTTTGAAGGTTCGAGGGAAAGGGTTTTGGGGTCAGGGACATAATCTTCCCTTAACAACTTTGATGTGTCGGCCATGCTAGAGATCGACAAATTCATGGCGGCGACTACGGAGAGCCTCGAAGGTCTGTCATGGTACGAGATAGTCAGTAAACTTGGGCTGCTGTCGTTCAACTCTCAGGGGAACAAGCCGATAGAGCTCATAGCCGAACTTGCCCACATCACGGATTCCAGCATGGTGCTCATAGCCGGATGCGGCGCAGGCGGCACAGCCGTGCATCTCGCGGAGACAACCGGAGCGACGGTGCACGGGTTCGACATGTCTCCGGAGTCGATACGCGCAGCAAACGCCCTCGCGTCGAGGTCACCGGCCCGAGAAAAAATGCATTTCCAGATAGGAGACGCGCACACATCATCCATTCGGCCTGACACATTCGACGTGGTCATCACCGAATACACGGCGTTCTTACTTCAACAGAGCGCCTTCGAGAACTTCTTCTCCGTACTGAAGCCCGGTGGACAGATCGCGTTGGCCGAGCTCATGAAGGACCCGGAGGTAGACGCCGGAGCGGATGCAAGGATCCTGGAGGCGGAGAAAAGATACTCAGCCATGCTGGGATATGACTTCCATGTTCCTCTCGTCAAAGACTACGTCGATAGGCTGATGAGGGCGGGCTTTCACGACGTCCGTATAGCCGAGAGGTTCTCTGAGCCAAGCCTCCACGAGAAGATCAGGAACGTTGGGGGATGGGGGAACCTCCTGAGAATCACCGGAGTCGTTCTCAGGCTTATGGCGACGAGCGCGGAGCTCAGGAGGAAGTTCGTCGAGGTGGGAAACGTGAAAATGGTGCTGGTCCAGGACAGATCAACCGCGCAATACATCTACCAGGCGATATTGGTAGGGCAGAAGCCCCGACGACCAGATTGAATAATTATCAGCTATTTCGCGTGCACAGATCTGGGTCTGAATATCTCAAAAAACGGCTCATTGTGAATGTAAACCGTTCTGCATCTCAGGTTCATGCTCCTGATCAAGCCCTCGATCCTGTGAGGCTCTACACCTGTGAGGCACTGATCTATCAATATCCTCCATCCCTCAGCCTCGAGATCGCATAGTCTCGGAGGGGTTAGGAAAACCCCGAGGCCAACGGCCAGGTTTGGGATATTATATTCCTCGGAGATGAGACGCACCAACTCGATGGCATCATGCCGTTCCAGCAGACAGATGCTTCGCCTTAATTGGTCCATCTTTACCTTTAGGAGACCCCCAGACTTGATGTGATAAACGCTGCGCAGCTTTCGAGAGGTCGGATAGACGAAACTAGATGTGCATATTCGTCGTAAACTTGAAGAAAGCTCAAATATCTTCCTGGATCTGATGATCAGGCGTGATTCGAAGATGAAGCTGGCTTCCATCCCGCGTGTCAGGCTCGCGAACCTCCCCACGCCGATACAGGAGCTGCCCAACCTCTCGAGGGCTCTCGGCGGGCCCAAGATATGGGTGAAGAGGGACGACCTCACCGGCCTCGCCTTCGGTGGCAACAAGGCGAGGAAGCTCGAGTACCTGATGGGGGACGCCCTGGCCAAGGGCTCGGACTACATCGTGACCCACGCAGGCTTCCAGTCGAACTGGTGCACCCAGGCGGCTGCGGCGGCTAGGAGGCTGGGCCTCGGCGTGGTCCTCGTCAAGAACGGCCCGAGTGACGGCTACGACCCATCGGACTGGGACGGCAATCACCTCCTGCACAGGCTCATGGGGGCGGAGGTCGAGGTTGTCCGCTCCGAGAACATGAAGGCAGCCGTCGACGCGCAGATGGAGCGGCTCAGGAGGGAGGGGCACAGGCCATACTACATGCCCGTCGGGGGCTCCGTCGCCTTGGGGGCCGCCGGCTACATCAACGCGATGCTCGAGATCATGCGACAGTCCGTGGATATGGGGGTCCACTTCGACTATCTCATCCACTGCACCGGATCGGGTGGCACCCACGCCGGCCTCGTCATGGGGGCGAAGGCCCTGAACAGCGGGATCAGGATAATCGGTGTCGCGGATGACTCAAGCCCCAAGGAGGAGCACATCGGGAAGGCCAGGCGGATAATCGAGGAGGCGAGGAGCGTGCTCGGCTTCGATGCGGAGGTCTCTGACGAGGACCTCACCGTGTACAACGACTTCGGCGGGGGCGGGTACGGCTTCATCTCAAGGGAGAAGGCTGAGGCTGTGAGGCTCCTCGCCGAGACCGAGGGCCTCATGATCGACCCGGTCTACACCGCGCCTGCCATCGCCACCCTGACCGACCTCTGCAGGAAGCGGTTCTTCAAGGAGGGGGAGAACGTCCTCTTCCTCCACACAGGCGGGGCCATCGCCCTGTTCCCCTACAAGGCGCCCCTGAGGGCATGCATCGAGGGAAAGCCTCTTCCCTGGACCATCCCGGACTGGAGCCCCAGGGCGTAGCTGTCCCCTTAAAGTTTGAATAAGGGGGTCGAAGCCTACTCTAGTGATGTCCGCCGGGGACCTCGACCTCAGGCTACCGTACATAACAACCGGTCTTCCCGGGATAGGCGGGAGGGTGAGGGCGAGGCCAGACCTGTTCGTCGTCGAGGAGATACCTGCCTACGATCCCCTGGGATACGGCGGCCATCTATACGTCAGCCTGACCAAGGAGCTCAAGACGACGAGGGAGACGCAGCTCAGGATAGCCGCCCTCCTCGGCCTCAGGCCCGAGGATGTGGGGCACGCGGGGCTCAAGGACAAGTACGCAAGGACCACGCAGACCTTCAGCATCCTCCTCGGGGACAGGAGGCCGGACATCGAGGCGATCACGGACCTCATAGAGTCCAGCCTAGGCGTCGAGGTGAGGTGGGCCCGCCTCCACCCACGGAAGCTCAGGTCAGGCCACCTCAGGGGAAACAGGTTCACTGTGACCGTCACGGAGATCGACCTGCCTGCTGAGGAGGCGGAGAGGAGGGCCCGGCTGATCTCGGAGTCCATACGCGTGACGGGCGCGCCGAACTACTATGGCTCCCAGAGGATCGGCGCCGGAGGCGACAACGCCTCGACGGGACTCAGGATACTCTCGGGTGAGCATCGTGAGCCGAACAGGTGGCTCAGGCGATACCTGATCTCCAGCTACCTCAGCTACCTCTGCAACAGGTACATCGCGGAGAGGATGAGGAGGGACCTGTTCACGACGATGCTCGCGGGCGACGTGGCCAAGAAGCACGACACAGGCGGCGTCTTCTGGGTCGAGGACCCAGCCGCGGAGCAGCCGCGCTGCGACATGGGGGAGATCAGCTGGACGGCTCCCATGTTCGGGACGAGGATGAGGGCGGCTAGGGCCGATGCGTCATTGCTCGAGGGGGAGGTCTTCGGGGAATCGGGCCTCACGATGGACCTGCTGAGGCGGCAGGGCGTCGAGGGGAGCAGGAGGATTGGGAGGCTGATCCCCGGGGTCGAAGTCGGCCACCACCCTGAGGGCCTAACGATGTCCTTCGACCTACCGGCAGGCGGGTTCGCGACGACCATCCTCAGGGAGTTCATGAAGGATGACGCCGTGGACGCCGAGGAGGAGGCGTGAGGGCCGAACTCGATCAAACCCGATACCTATGATGAAATTTCCCCGATCTACGAAAAAAATTGGGTTCTAGGGGTAGGCAGGTGGCGGTACCGGAATCTCCCTCATCGAGATCGTGTTGGCGTAGAATTTCTTATTGCATCTCTTGCACTGTATGGCTGTCGCCCAGACGTACGTCGACTCGTCGTCCTGCATCAGCCAGGTGGGCTCCTCGAC
>CAZYUK010000014.1:0-14571 GCA_964650675.1 uncultured Candidatus Bathyarchaeia archaeon | reverse complement strand
TCCAGGACAAGACATGGGCTGCGGCACTCGCCTACATCCGCCCAGGCGTCAGGGAGTACGAGCTAAGGTCCTTCATACAGTGGGTGTCCACCAACCTGGGCAGCGAGGAGCACCTCATCAGCATAGGCTCCGCTCCGGCGGGGAAGCCGGCGGGGCAGATACGCGCCTTCTTCCAGAACCGCTTGCTCCAGCGAGGCGACCAGGTCTGCGTCATGATCGAGGTCAACGGGCCCGGCGGCTTCTACGGCGAGATCGCCAGGATCGCCTGCATAGGCGAGGCGCCGAGGCAGCTGCTGAAGGTGTGGGACGACGCCGTCGAGGTCCAGGACAGGGACGCGGAGCTCACGAAGCCTGGCGCCGACCCGCGTGAGCTCTTCGCCCTCCACAACAAGCTGCTCGCCGGCATGGGGTACCCGCCAGAGGGGCGGCTCCACTCCCACGGCCAGGGATACGACCTCGTGGAGCGCCCCGCCATAAGGCCGGAGGAGACGATGAAGGTGAAGGAGAACATGAACATCGTGATACACCCGATAACGCTGACGGGCGACGCCTACGCCTTCTGCTGCGACAACTACCTCGTCACGGGCTCAGGCGCCGTGAGGCTGCACAGGACGCCGCGGGGGATATTCGTCGTGTAACCCCCTCCAACCATTCTTTTTAATGAGCCATCAAACCTTCGCGCCCATCAGGCGCTGAGACTTGAACCGCACCGACGCGGAGACGCATTCCTTCTGCCTCGCTTCCTCCAGTCCGGGTCGATGTATCATCCCTAAACTGCATAAACTAAAAAATAGTCGCCGTGAATAGTGATCGAGTCGTGGTGAAGCCTTGACCACCGGAGCCCCGAAGCCAGCCCGTGATGAGCTCGTGGAGAAGCTTGTTCAATCCTGCAGGATCCTGTACAGGGAGGTGAGGTCGGTCCAGAACCCTGACCCCATAGGCCACTTCAGCGCCAGGGTGCCTGGGACCGATGAGTTCCTGGTAAAGCCGAGGGACGTGGGGTGGAACAGGGTCACGGCAGACGACATCGTCACCTTCGACCTCAGGTACAGGAGGCTTTCGGGGCCTGAGTACGAGATAATAGAGCTCCCCATCCACGTGGAGGTCTACAAGATGAGGGAGGACGTGATGGCCGTGGTCCACACGCATCAGACGTACGCGACCCTCATGGGGACCCTCGGGCTGAAGCTGGAGCTGCTCGACCACAACACCCTCGCCTTCGCGGACGGCGTCCCCGTCTACGACGAGTCGATTGACCCAACGTACTTCTCACCGAGCTTCAGGACGCTGATACGCGAGGAGAGGCAGGGCCAGATCCTCGCCAGGAAGATGGGGGGCGCGAACGCCATCATACTCAAGGCCCACGGCCCCGTCGTCGTCGGCAGGAGCGTAGAGGAGGCCTGCATGGCGACCGTCGCCCTGGAGAACGCCGCCAAGGCCCAGATCATCGCCGCCATGGTTAGGGGGCAGAGGGAGCCCATAGAGAGCCTCGGCATCGCGGGGCAGACCCCCTCGGCGGGCAGGTGGAAGGCCCTCGTAGACTCATATCGATAAGAAACGCCCAGCTGAGACGCCCCGTTCAGCCGAGGAGGCCGCGGGGACTCAACAGCGTCGAAGGTTTGAAGGAGAAGGCATTATAGGCCAGATAAGACTTGAACCCGTGATCTTCTGACTATCAACCAGACGCCTCAACCATACTCGGTGACGAGCCCATACTTCGGATCGACCACCGCCAACGCCCTATTATGAACGACGATGTGCCTCACCGGGATAAAACTAAGAGACGTAAGAAGGAAATTTCGAGGATCAGTAAAAAGGGGTCAACTAACTTTGCTCTAAGACCGGTAACACTCCCCACTTTAAAAAAAATAACTTTAAAAGACATTTTACACTATCAGATGTCGGGTGTTTGTAGTTTGCTAAAAATAGAAAAAATTTCACCAAGAACAAGAACCGTCATCCTTTCAGCCATCCTGCTCATTGGATCAATTTACTTCGTCTCGCTTCAAATATGGAGTGCCTTACCCGTCGAACCAACGGTCGTCAGGATAGGCGTCATCTCCTCCTCGACGCCATCGTTGACCTCCGTGAAGACGTTGATGGGCCTCGCCGAGGAGGACATCAACTCCTATTATAAGGGCAAGGGACAGGACATCACATTCAGATTTGAGATAAGCGATGCGGCTGGAAGCAATGAGGCCCACCTAGACAGGGTCAAGGAGTTCAAAGCCGGGGGGATAAACATCGTCATAGGCGGCGCCTGGAGCAGCCAGGCCAGCGCCTCGCTGTCATACGTGAACGAGAACGACATGCTGCTGATCAGCCCGGGCTCGACCTCTCCCGCCCTGGCGATCCCCGATGACAACCTCTTCAGGATCTGCCCAGACGACGCGGTTCAGGGCTGAGTGATGTCCGAGGCGCTATGGAGCTGGGGCGTCAAGGCGATCATCGTCATCCAACGCGGAGACGCTTGGGCCGACGGGATATACGACGCACTATCCAAGAACTTTTCCGGGATGGGCGGCGTCATTGTGAAAAGAGCCCGCTACGATCCCATGGACATCAATTTTGGGGAGTGCTTGAAGCTGGCCGAGGAGGGGGCGCAGGAGGCCATCAACCTTTACGGTGTGGATCATGTGGCGGTTGAGGTGCTGGGCTTCCACGAGGTCGCCGATTTAGTCACCATTGCGAAGGACTACCCCACGATCTATGGGCTCTACTGGTTCGGGTCGGACGGCACAGCCCTTAATATAGCCCTCTCGGATAACGCCCCAGAGGAGGCGGATCACCTGAAGATGTTCAGCCCCCTCGCGTCTCCCGTGGAGTCGCAGAGCATCAAGGCGCTTCGTGACAGATACCTCTCCTCATCGGGTAGAACACTTGACACATACCAAGCGGAGTTCTACGCCGCAAACTGGTACGACGCCGCCTGGATATGTGCCAAGGCGGTCCTCGAGGCGGGCACGACGGAGACGGATAAGGTAAAGGAGGTCTTACCCAGGGTCGCTGACAACAACTACGCCACCGGGCTGTGCAGGCTGAACCCTGCCGGCGACCGGGAGACAGCTGACTACATCATCTGGGGCTACGGCCTCGTCAATGGGAGATGTGAGGACGTGAGGTATGGGCTCTACGACGGTCTGAAGGATAAGGTAACATGGGATACGGAAACGCTGAGGTTTTCACCCCCAGGTCAGAGATGACCCGGGAGGTTCCGCTAGAAGACTCGTAGGACCCTAGGTGCACGGTCTCATCGTTAGGCGCAAGTACCTGGACCAGATACGGGCCGGCGTGAAGACCCAGACTAGGAGGCCACACAGGCATCCTCGACGCCGAGGACTCCCAACTTTTCAGGAAAAAGAACCCGTTGCTTGAGTGAGTAGAGTGGTGGGCCAGATGAGATTTGAACCCACCACACCGTGGAGATGTCCCCCGCAAAACCCTTTTTTTTATATCCCCACGCGTGGCTAATCGGTTTTTCTATACTCTTCGATGATTGGACCAAACCCCGCGCGCGTCGCGCGTACGAGTATCTGGTTACGCTTAGCGTTTCAATAGATAGGGCACCTCGATTATCGTTCTTTCTACCCCGGAGCTTCGGTTGGCGTCGATTATCGCCTGCCTGATCCACCAAGTAGTCTGGTTATGCAGCGCTGCTTGCCACCACTTAACTGTCACAAAAGTGTGAAGCACGACTGCGGTTGGCTCCCAGCTGTTCATCTTATCGCTTTCTTCGAGGAACTTAATCAGAGGCTCGGTCACGGACCTATAGAGGGAGGGTACGATGTACAGCGGTATATTCGGCCACAGTCGTTTCCACTCCTCTACGAGTACCTTGCTGCTACCCTCTGTGAGTTCCACGTGGATGCCCATGACATCATTCGCCACCCTGCTGGCTAAGGCGACGGCGTCGACTGTGCCCTGATTTATGTGGGATACCGGTATGGCGGCACGTTCCAGAGATCTGCCCAGTTTAAGGATGTGCTCGATGCTACCTGGCAACATCTGCGTGTCGAAGTCCCTGTAGTGTTGGCGTATCCGTAGAAAGGTGTAGGCTCCTACTGGTATGAGGATGAATGTGAACCAAGCCCCGTCGTAGAATTTGCTGGCTCCTATGATCGATAGAGCAGATAGGGTTGTGATGGCGCCTAGACCGTTTATCAGGGATTTTATTTGCCAGTGTCTTCCGTGTATCCTCCACCAATGTACGACCATTCCTGCCTGCGAGAGTGTGAAGGCGAGGAATGCACCCACCGCGAAGAGGGGCACGAGGGTGTGTGAGTATCCGTTGAAGACGATGATCAGGATGGCTGTCGCCGCTGAGAGCAGCAACATGCCGTTCGCGAAGACGAGTCTATCCCCGAGGTTTGAAAGCTGGCGGGCGATGTAGCTGTCCTGGGCGAGAAGGGCCGTCACACGTGGAAAATCGTTGAAGCTGGTGTTCGCGGCCACCGCGAGGATGAGCAGAGTAGAGACCTGTATCAAGACATACAGTGGGCCTTCACCCAGTATGCGGTGCGCCAGGGCCGATAGTATGGTCTCGTTCTGTCCGGGCATCACAGCGAAGTACTGAGTAAGTCCTATGCTCCCAAGGAATAGCACGCCCACCAGCGTTGACATCACTATAAGCGTCTTACCCGCGTTCTCGGACTTGGGTTTCTCGAAGGCTGGAACCGCGTTGCTTATCGCTTCTACCCCTGTTAATGCAGTGCAGCCGGATGAGAAGGCGTGTAGGAGCAGTACAAGTGTCAGTGGCTCGACTGCGGAAGGCGCAAACATGGTAAGATTTCCCGGGCCCTCAAGAACGGCCCGTATGGCGCCGTAGACAAGCATGGGGATGTATGTGAAGAGGAAGAGGTAAACCGGGATCGACATCACAGTTCCAGCTTCACGCGTTCCACGCAGATTGATGATGACGAGTACAACTAGTATGAGAAGTGAAATTGCTACACGGTGCGGCCAGAGCGCAGGGAACGCCGACGCAATTGCTTCTACCCCCGCGGTCAGACTCACGGCGGCCACGAGCAAGTAGTCGATCAGCAGGGCCGCCGCGGCGACCAGACCGGCGCGTTCTCCGAGGTTTTGGCGGGCGACTATCCAGGACCCGCCCCCCGATGGGTAGCCATGGATCGTCTGGTAATAGGACAGCGTCAGCATTGCGAGGATCGCCGTGATGGCCAACCCAAGGGTGAAAGACATAGACAGCCCGATGGCGCCCGCTGCAACTAGTCCGAGGAATATTTCCTCGTAGCGTAAGCGATAGAGGATAATGAATCTGGCGACAGGGCTGCCAGCGCCCGTATCTTATTCAGCTGCTGCTCTCCATATTCTGTTGTCGGCAGAGGCGTACCAATGATTTTGTCTTTTAACCACTTTAAATCCATGAAAAACCCGCTTTCTCTTTTTCACGTCTCCCCAAGCTATGGTTCTAAGATTAGATTGAGTGAATTATCCCTAATAACTCTTAATATTATTGGCTTGCGCGAGCTGCATTTCAGCGAGTCGAGACAACCACCGAAGTTAGTAACACCTCTATGGTCTTCCAGCGGGATATAGCTAGCCTTAGGCGGGTCTATGAAAACTAGAAGAAGCGGCTCGCTGTTAAGCTGAACGACCCGCGTTTAGCTAAGGTTACCTTCCACTCGGTGAGGCGCTGGCACGGAACGATGCACTGATTGAGGCACGGTGTACCGAAGGCTCAGGAGCGTCTGGGTCACAGGGGTATTCTGAGCACCATGAAGTACATTCACCTCGCCGAGGTCTGCTTCAAGGACGCGCAGGTCACCTACGACTGCCGTTCAGCGACGACTCACGAGGAGATCAGTGAGTTGATCGCTAAGGGCTACGACTACGTGACTGAACACGACGGCATCAAGTACTTCAGAAAAGCTGAGCTTGTTTAGGTGGGGTAGGTTAATGTGGTTGTGGGGCCGGCGAGATTTGAACGTATGATCTTCTGATTATCAGTCAGACGTCTTAACCGTACTTGGGCCACGGGCATATTTTACAGGAGTAAATATTAAAAACAGCCGTGGTGCAGATTAAAAAGGCGAAAAAATATTTCGAAAATAGCCATATTCTGCGGTAGTTTGATCGACGGCACAGGCAGACCCGCACTCCGGGACGCCGTCGTTCTTATCGACGGGCCGAGGATCGCGGCCGTTGGAAAGAGATCCGAGGTAGACGTCCCCTCAGACGCACAGGTCATCGACGCCTCCGGGAGGACGGTGGTGCCTGGGCTGATAGACTCCCACACCCACTTCCTCTCGATGGGCTACAGGCTTGGCCACCTCCAGCTCGACGACGCCGACTCGATAGGCGACATAGTCGGTAGGCTGAGGGAGTACATCAGGTCGCGTCGCCTGCCTAGAGACAAGTGGGTCCAGGGGAGGGGCTGGGACGACCAGTACCTGAAGGAGAGGAGATACCCTGACAGGCACGACCTCGACGAGGCCTCACCGGATAATCCCGTCGCTTTGACGAGGATATGCGGCCACATGATCGTCCTGAACTCGAGGGCTCTCGAGGCCTGCGGCATCACCGCCGACACGCCGAACCCGCCCGGCGGCGTGATAGACAAGGACGAATCAGGGGAGCCCACGGGCGTCCTCAGGGACGCGAGGGGCATAGTGACCCCCCACATCCCGCCGCCTACCTACGAGGAGCTGAGGCAGGGGCTCAGGGACGCCATAGGGCTAGCCCACAGCCTCGGCGCCACCACTATACACGACTGCAGCCGGCCAGACGAGTCCTCCCTCCTGATGTCCGTGAGGCCATACGTCGACGCACACAGGGAGGGGGAGCTGAGGCTCCGGTGCCACGTCATGACCGGTGAGCCCCGTGGTAGGGGCGGCGACGAGTGGCTGAGCTTCGGCACCCTGAAGATAGGCATCGACGGCTCGATGGGGGCGCAGACAGCCCTCCTATACGAGCCCTACGCCAACGACCCGTCGACCTCGGGCGTCTACGTCGGCGACCAGGGGAGGAACAGGAGGGTCGCCGCTGAGCAGCACCTGAACGGGGGCCAGATAGCTATACACGCAATCGGCGACAGGGCCATCACCGAGGCAGTGAACAGGATCGAGGAGGTGCTCACGAAGACCCCCAGAGCCGATCACCGCCACAGGATAGAGCACTTCGAGTACCCGACCGACGCCGACATCGGGAGGGCTGGGAGGTTCGGCATAGTCGCTTCGATGCAGCCCAACTTCGTCGGCGAGTGGGCTTGGCCGGGCGGCATGTACGAGACACGGCTGGGGAAGAGGAGGAACAGGAGGAGTAACCCTTACAGGCGGCTACTAGACCTCGGATTCCACGTCCCATTCGGCTCGGACGGGATGCCGTTCCACCCCCTCTACGGCATATGGTCCGCCGTCAACCACCCGATACCCGGGAGCAGGATAGGCGTCGAGGAGGCGGTCCGCTGCTACAGCCTGGAGGGCGCCTACGCGACCCGAGAGGAGGGGATCAAGGGGTCGATAGAGGCCGGGAAGCTGGCGGACGTGACCATATTGCCGATGGACATCACCGGGCCGGGGTTCCGTCTGGCGAAGACGGACGCCGCGAGCGTGGAGAGGGCTAAGAACGAGATGAAGAGGACGAGGGCCTACATGACGATCCTGAACGGGGAGATCGTCTACCATGCCTGATTTTTTAAGATAATGAGGGCTTGCCTGAGTATAGGTATGACCTCCGTTTTTTTAGAGGAATTGATCTGTGAATGTTGAGGTGGGGTTAAATACTGCAGGTCAACAGGTTGTCAGATACCTGCTGTACTCCCATGGTGTGATCTTTGGCCTGCTCGTCGCCCAGTCGGTACCCGCGTACTTCAGGTACTCGTCGTATTCCGCCCTCTTGGCTCCGACGAGCCTTTTCGCGATGTAATCTCCTAGGGCCCCAGAGATGACTGGGTCCTTCTCGAAGACGTCGACAGCCTCGCCGAGGCTCTCTGGCAGCATCTCCATGTCCCTGGCCTTCTGGTGGTAAAGGTTCTCATCGAAGGGCTCAGGTGGCTCCACCTTGTGTTTGATGCCATCGAGGCCCGCCTTCAGCATCGCCATCGAGATGAGGTAGGGGTTTGAGGAGGGATCTGGGTGTCTGTACTCTATTCTTGTGACCACCGTCTTGTCCCCTGGGTAAAGTGGTATCCTGACCAGGGCGGAGCGGTTACCGTAACCCCAGCCGATGTATACCGGAGCCTCAAAGTGTGGCACCAGCCTCTTGTAACTGTTGACGAGAGGGGCAACAACCATGCTCATCGCCGCTGCGTGTCTCAGGATGCCGCCGACGTAGTAGATTGCCTTCTGGGAGAGGCCTGTCTCCGTTCTTGTTTTGCCAAATAGGTTCTTGCCTGTCTTGAGGTCTACCAGGCTCTGGTGTATATGGCAGCCAGAGCCATTCGTTCCCCAGAAGGGCTTCGGCATGAATGTTGCGATGGCTCCATGCTTCTCTGCTATCGTCTTCACCGCGAGCTTGAAGAGGACGGCGTTGTCAGCTGTCTTCAGGGCATCCGTGTATCGGAAGTTGATCTCCTGCTGACCACTCGCGACCTCGTGATGGATCTTCTCTAATTGGAACCCAGCCGCCTCGAGGTTTATCATGGTATCTAGCTTCATCTCCTCGGTCGGATCCATCGGCGGTATGTAGAAGTAGCCGCCCGAGCCGTAGGGCTCTATGCCGCCGTTGTTGCGTGTGACATAGAAGTATTCGAGCTCGGGGCCTGTGTTGTACCCTAGTCCCTGCCTCTCGAGCTCTTCGATGGTTGCCTTGAGACGGCCCCTTGGATCGCCCATGAAGGGGGTGCCATCGGGGTTGGAGATGTAGCAGAACATCAGGGCGACCCCCGGCGTCTCCCACAGCGGGATGAGGAATGTACCCGGATCGGGATGAGCGGTGAGGTCGCTGTTCTCTATGTTCACGAGCCCCATGGAGGAGCCGTCGAAACCGATGCCCACCTGGAGGGCTATCCCCAGCTCATACTCCGGGATGAACATCGCCCGGGGCATCCCGTTGAGGTCGATGATTATGAGGCGGATGTACTTTATGTCACGCCCCTTGACGAGCTCCATCATGGGCTCCAGGGACTCGACGTTTGTCAACTTCCTTGCGGTCATTATAATCAGCCGTACTATCATACACTAATATATATCTTTCCCCATTTTTCCTATACAATTGTATAATAATTTTAGATTACAATTAACGTGTATTGATGTCCCCTGGGAAAATAATTCATAGGGATCGTCATTTCTTTGCTAGGGTAGTCAACAGTGCACCGATGATTATCCCCGCGCCTCCGAGGAGAGTCAATTCACCTGGGATAATGTCAAATAGGGCAGCCTCTCCCATGAAAGCGGCGACCGGTTCCAGATACAGCCAGATGGCTGCATTCACGGCTTCAGTCTTGGACAGGGCGTAGTTCCACAGAAAGTAGCCTCCGCCTGAGCAGACGATGGCGAGGTATAGGACGCTCATCCACTGGGTCTGCTGAACTAAGGTCACGAGTCCCCAGTCAGAGGTCAGGCTCATGGGTAGGAGGGCCAGTGTGCCTGCTATGGTGACATAGGCTGTGACCATCAATGGCTTCCCCGTCTTCTTCACGATCCTCCTGCTCAAAGTGGTGTATAGCGACCAGCAGACGGCGTTACCCAGGAGGCAGGCAACGCCGATGTAGAAACCCCAGTCAATGGATACGCCCAATAGCCCCGGGACGGTTATGAGGGAGACTCCGAAGAGGCCGAGGACCGCACCGGTCACCTTCTGAGGACTGAAACTCTCCTTAAGGATGAAGGACGAGGCGAATCCGGTCAGGATCGGTATGAGGCCGACGACGAGGAGGGCGCTGACGCCCGCACCCGCGTACTGGACCCCTGTGTATTGGAGCCAGAAATAGATGCTGATGCTCATGAAGCCGAGGAGCGTCATATCCCTCAGATCAATGATTGTTGGTTTAGAGCCGTTCCTGAGCTCCCAGATTATGACGGGGATGAAGATGAGGGAGGCTATGAGGAACCTGATCGTGGCAAGGAGAACCGGCGTCAGGGTCGTTAGCACAATACTCGCCGCGACGAAGCTCAGGCCCCAGATGACCGCCGTCGCAAAAGCCGCAGCTGTTCCGTAGCCTTTTCCGCTGATCAAGTCAGGTTCCTTTGGGAATGAGGGAAGCTCGATGCCACAAATATATATATCTTATGGGAAATTTCATATACATCTGTATAGTATAATATATCATTCCTCAACATGTATGAGGGGTGTGAGCGATGTTTGCCCTAGATGAGATTGACAGGAAGCTCCTGAGGGAGCTGCTCAAGAACTCGAACAGGAGCCAGAGGGAGCTGGCGAAGGCGATAGGGGTATCGACGGCGACCGTCATCAACCACGTCCAGCGCCTCGAGTCCGCCGGCATCCTGAAGGATTACACGGTGATGCTCGACTATGAGCGCCTGGGCTATGAGCTCACCGTGCTAGTTGAAATCACCGTGGCCAGGGGGAAGCTCCTCGAGGTGCAGAGGGCGATAGCGAAGCTACCGTATGTCTGCGCCGTCTACGACATCACAGGCGAGATCGACAGCATGGTCGTGGCGAAGTTCAAGAACAGGCAGGAGCTCTCGGAGTTCCCGAAGGCGCTCCTCAGCATGGAGAACATAGAGAGGACAAACACCCACGTCGTCCTGAACACCATGAAGGAGGACTTCAGGATGATGGACAACCTGAAGTAGCACTCGTCTGCTCGTATATCCTGCCACTCTCATTTTTTCCCTCATCGAGGCGAGCCCTCATCTCGAGTGAGAGGTCCATGGCCTTGGGTGTGGGATACTCGCCCGTAACGCACCCTAGGCAGAGCTCGTCTCTACGCAATCCCGTGGCTTCAACATAGTCTTCGATGGAGAGATAGTTGACGCTGTCAGCATCCAGCTCCTCTGCGATCTCCTCCGGGTCGAGACCTGCGCCTATGAGCTCTCTGTACGTGGACATGTCGATGCCGTAGAAGCAGGGGCCGATTATCCTGGGGAAGGTGATGAAGAGGTGGACCTCCCTTGCGCCAGCCGCGCGAAATCGCCTGACATTGATCCTGGTCGTGTCACCCCGTACGATGCTGTCATCCACGACGGCTATCCTTTTCCCGTTAATCCTATCCGATAAGATGTTCATCTTCCTGGCCAGCAATTCCTCCCTGCTTCCAGAGTCGATGATGAAAGCCCTCTGGGAGACGTAGCGGTGGCGTCGGGTCGCCATGTCCCATTTGAGACCTGACTCCTCATGAAACCCGTACGCTGCATCATTTGCTGTCTCTGGTAGAGACACGACTACGTCGCATTTTGATGCTCTCTCGTGGAATGTTCGGGCCAGGGTTGCACCAAAATCCCTCCTCGCCAAGTACACGTACTTTCCGTTGAACTTGGAGTCGGGACGGGCGAAGTAGGCGAACTCAAAGGCACAGAAGGCCTTTCTCTTGGGTCTCACCACCTGCTCACTGCAGAACTCGCCATCGCTGATGGTGATGAGCTCCCCAGGCCTCAACTCATGCTTGAGATCCAGCCCGTTTATGTCGAGGCCCACACTCTCGGAGCTGAAGGCGTGAACATCTTCATCACACCCATAACAAAGGGGTTTTATCCCGAAGGAGTCCTTGAACGCGAATAACGTTCCCGTATCGGTGAAGCCGGTGACTGAGAAGGAGCCGTCGATTTCCCTCATGCAGGTCCTGGCGGCTTCTGTGATGGAGTCCGTCTCCCCAAGCCTTTTCAATATGAGAAGGGAGATGGCGTAGGAATCGGAGTAGTTGCTTGGGGCACCGATCCTTCGCTGGAGGCTTCGGATATTAACGATATTGCCATTGAAGCTGACAGCGATGGACCTGACGCCGTCGGACGACACGATGGGCATGGCGTCCCTCTGCAGGGAATCTGCGTCCGAAGGCCCTGAGGTCGCATATCGGACGTTTGCGATCCCTATCCTGCCCATGAGCCCGTTTGCACATTTGCCCTCCTCTGAGGTTGGTATGAGCCCCAGCCCGGTGTGACAGGAAATCTTGCCATCAAAGGTAGCGAATCCATAGCTCTGATGGCCCCTGTGGTTCTGGGCCAACATCCCCCAGTACAGGTATGGAAATACGTCGCATCTCTCTGAGTAAGCGCCGAAGACACCGCAGCTCTCTCTCAGGCTCAGAACCATGCCTCCTTTATTCTGGTTGATGTGGCACACAACATGAATGGCTCGACCTAATCCGCTATTTATTTAGCTTTTCATTTAATATGAACTGGTATATCAATTTTGTTTTAACAGGTATGTGCAATATTGACCCTTGTGAGCAATATTTAACGAAAAAGTATACAAAAGCTTATACGTCGCCTTTGTGCGGACCTTAAATATTATTGGCAGGCTTCTCCCTTGACGAAGTACATTTTTATTACGGGCGGGGTGCTTAGCGGCCTCGGCAAAGGACTAGTCACAGGCTCCGTTGGAAAGGGCCTCCAGGTTCGAGGGTTCAAGGTAAGCGCGGTCAAGTGCGATCCATACCTCAACGTTGACGCCGGCACCATGAATCCTTACATCCACGGGGAGGTCTTCGTCCTCGACGATGGATACGAGGCCGACATGGACCTCGGCACATATGAGAGGTTCCTGGGCATAGAGCTCACCCACCTAAACAACATCACCTCGGGCCAGATCTATCAGCATGTCATCAAGAAGGAGCGGGAAGGGGGGTATCTTGGCAAATGCGTTCAGATCATCCCGCATGTCACAGACGAGATAAAGCGCTGCCTCCGCCTCGTCGCAGAGAAGACCAAGGCGGACGTACTGCTGATTGAGTGCGGGGGGACCGTCGGCGACATCGAGAGCCTCCCCTTCCTAGAGGCTTTCAGGCAGATGAGGCTGGAGGAGCTCAGAGGGAACACCCTCCTGTTGCACGTCACACTGGTCCCAATCCTGAGCGCCGTCGGGGAGCAGAAGACGAAGCCGACGCAGCACAGCGTCAAGGAGCTCAGGACAATCGGCCTTCAACCCGATATAATCGTTGCCAGGATCGAGGAGGGGGCACTTCAAGACGAGACCAAGCAGAAGATCGCCCTCCACTGTAGCGTGGAGGAGAGAGCCGTGTTCTCCTCAATTGACGTTGACACCCTCTACGAGTTGCCCCTGATATTGGAAGAGCAGGGCATGGGCGAGGTTGTCTGCGAGTACCTTGGTCTGACAGGAGGGAAACCTGACTGGTCCGAGTGGCGACAGATGGTCAAAGGCTACAAGAAGGCCGAGGAGACGGTCAGGATAGCCATGTGCGGCAAGTATGCCGAGTTGGCCGACTGTTATGTCAGCGTCAACGAGGCCCTGAGGCACGCCGGGGCGAAGGCCGGTTGCCACATGGATATCAAGTGGATCGAGACCGAACTGTTCGAGGAGGACCCCTCGAAGATTAATCTTATCTCGGAATTTGATGGGGTCCTCGTGCCGGGTGGTTTTGGCCAACGTGGGGCTGATGGGAAGATACTCGCCATAAAATACTGCCGAGAAAACGATGTTCCCTTCCTAGGAATCTGCTATGGAATGCAGCTCAGCGTAGTCGAAGCGGCCCGTAACCTCCTCGGCCTCAAGGGCGCTCATACGACGGAGTGCGATCCACACACCACGAATCCTGTGATCGACCTGCTGCCGGAGCAAAGGGAGGTGGATGAGCTGGGGGGGACGATGAGGCTCGGCTCCCACACGGCGATCGTGAAGGCAGGCTCCCTCGCCAACATGATATATGGCTCGTTGGAGGTCAAGGAAAGGCACCGCCACAGGTGGGAGGTCAATCCAGACTACTGGGACAGATTGGAGCAGGTAGGCATCGAGTTCACCGGCTGGAGCCCCGACGGCAGGCTGAAGGAGATGATGGAAAGGCCGGAAAACTATTTCTTCTTCGGCACACAGTTCCACCCAGAGTTCAAGAGCCGGCCATGGAGCCCGTCTCCCCCGTACTACGGATTCGTCAAGGCCTGCCTGGAGAGGAAGCTTGGTAAATCAAGGTCCGAATTCCTCGACTCTCTTCGTCGGGGGAGTTTGGGTTGAAGACCGAGCCGCTCAGAGGCGTGGATGAGATTTCTGAAGACGGCAAACCTGATGGCATCGTGATTCTGGACTTCGGCGGGCAGTACTGCCACCTGATCGCCCGTCGGGTGAGGGATATGGGTGTCTACTCTGAGATCCTGCCATGCGACTCCTCGAAGGCCGAGATCAGAGG
The DNA here is from genome assembly GCA_964650675.1 of uncultured Candidatus Bathyarchaeia archaeon. GTDB lineage: Archaea > Thermoproteota > Bathyarchaeia > TCS64 > TCS64 > UBA8941. The sequence continues at coordinate 353 of CAZYUK010000014.1, read as the reverse complement.
CCTCGACGAGGCGATGAGGGTGAGGGGCCTCATCCTCTCGGGGAGCCCTGCGAATGTCAGGATGGAGGATGCGCCGAGGCTGGGGGACGGGATCCTAGGAATGGGCCTTCCCGTCCTCGGCCTCTGTTACGGCCACCAACTCTTGGTCCATATGCACGGGGGCGAAGTGAGAAGGGGCGAGAGGAGGGAGTACGGCGTCACCGAGGCGGCTGTCGACCACGCTGTCGGCATCCTCGAGGGCATGAACCCGATCGAGAGGGTCTGGATGAGCCACGGTGACACAGTCTTCAGGGTTCCGGACGATTTTGAGATCCTCGCCCACACCGAGATCTCGCCTGTCGCCGCCTATAGGC
>CAZYUK010000013.1:0-15642 GCA_964650675.1 uncultured Candidatus Bathyarchaeia archaeon | reverse complement strand
ACATCAACCCTATGATCCTTCGCCGCCTGCCTCGCCACTGCTTTAGTAGAGCAAGATACTGCAACAATCCCAAACCTATTTTTGATCCTACTCAATGATGAGAGAAGCTCACCTGGACTAGTTGGGAAGAGCTCGACGCGGTTGATAACATCCATGCCGAGCGGGTTCTCGCTACTCATATTATCGCTGTTAGACACAACGCCGAGGTGCCTGTAACCCATTTCCTTCGCAGTGAGGATCATCCGCTCGAATTCAGTGGGTTCAGAAGGCTTTCTTACCCTCAGATCTATGAACTCTCTCATGGCCTACATTCCCTGCCCTCGGTTTCTGAAAGCTTCCCAAGGTGTCGTAACAACACATTTGAGGCGTTTTCACCGTGTGGCACTTGAAGCTTCACTTTCACCCTGATCGGGTCGTTCTCTTGCATCACTGCACAACCATTGTAGGCTTTCTGCTTATCGAGTCGGATATAGAGGTTTCCTGAGGAGTCTATCCTCTTCTCGACCTCGGACGAGAGCTTTTCCCTATCAAGGCTAGAGAGCTTCATGTAAAGACTGTCTAAAAATTCCGTCGCTTCCTTCCTCTTCTGGATTCTGAGTGTTAGCATGATTATCGGGTCATCGTAATGGCCGGTCAGCCTAGTTGAGTTGAGAGTCATATCGTCGAGCGTTGGGGATAGCAATTTTCTTAATGCAGTTTTCACCTTCTCCTCATTCTCAGTAGCATGGACGAATACTGATAACTCGACGTTTTTAGCTATCCTCTCCCCCTCAATGACCAGCGCCAAAACTTTTACCCTCATCGATCGAGCGGGATATTTCTGCCTCTAGGTTTCGGTTCGATATATTTTAGGTTCACTACATAGGTATCGAGATAAAATTTAACTAGCCTAGGGCTTCTTGTCCTCAACAGGCGGCCGTGGCTTAGCCTGGATAGAGCGTGGGCCTTCGGATAGATTTCTAGGAGAGAGCCCATGGTCGCGGGTTCGAATCCTGCCGGCCGCGCCAAACTGAATACGCTTATCTATTCATGAACCTTGATAATTTGAGGTTGAATAGTTGGAGAAGAAGATCATCTACTTCGAGAAAACCGGGGCAGAGAATACTGATGTGCTCCTCGCCGAGGCGAAGATTCGGGCGAAGGAGCTGGGGATTATGGACTTTGTAGTTGCCAGCACCCACGGCGATACAGCCCTGAAGGCAAAACAAGCCTTTGGTGAGAAGGCGAATGTCATAGCGGTCACCATAGCGGAAGGTTATAGAGAGAACGATTGGTGCATGACAGATGAGGAGAGGAAGAGGCTACAGTCAAGGGGGATATGGGTTTTCACAGGCACCCACGCCCTCGGAGACGGTGTGGCGAGCTCCTTCACCGACAGGAGCGGCGGAAAGTCGATAGAGGAGATAATCCGTGATACCCTTTACAGGTTCGGACAGGGGATGAAGGTGGCGGTCGAGGTCTCATTGATGGCAGCTGACGCTGGTCTGATCCCCATGGATAAGGAGGTGATTGCTATCGGTGGCACGGGTGAGGGGGCTGACACCTGTATCGTAGTTAAGCCAGCTTACCCACGGAAATTTCACGAAATCGAGATCAGGGAGATAGTAGCTAAGCCGAGAAATCTCTCCTGATCATGCTAGAAAAAAGGGTTAAGGCTTATAGGCTAGCGGGAATGCGGCGTAGACCTTGACGCCTAGGATGAGGTTCTCGACGGTAATGTACTCGTCCGGCTCGTGAGCCTTCCCTGTTAGGCTGGTGCCGTAGCCGAGGCTGGGGATGCCTGAGATCTTGCTCGTGCTTACACCATCAGTCCCGCCTGTAAGTATCTTGAAATTTGGTCTCTTCCCAGTCACTCTTTTTATCGTTGCGGCGAATTTCTTGGCGAAGGGCGAGTTGGGCGACTCGTAGAAGCCAGCCGTCTGAGCTGACATTCCAGCACCCCTTGCGTGGCTCTCGCGTCCAGGGGCGACCTCCACTCCGGGTATTGCCGCCTCACGTACGAGCTTCTCTATCTGGTTCCTGACCGGCATGATCTTGGTTCCTGGCGTCAACCTTATGTCGAACTCTGCCTCTGCGTAGTCAGGGACGACATTGATCTTGACGCCTCCATTGATTATGTTACAGGTCACGGTTGGGTAGAAGTAGCTTCTCTTCATCGCCTTGAGTTGATTTGGCGTCATCGGCTGTGCTTCCGTGTAAAATTTAACGCTGCTCCTTATCAGTTTCTCCAACTCCGGCTCGATGTCGAGCCTATAGTTCCCGATCTTGTAGACCCATGGGATAGCCTTGATGAGCTTCTCTATTGCATTATCCCCAAGGTACGGCTGGCTTCCGTGGGCGGTCTTCCCCTTCGCTATTAGACGGGTTTGTGCACCTCCTTTGCAACCGAGGTCAATGCTTGGGTTTTCCTTGCCCCCGCCGTTACCGTCGCCTATGATGCAGACATCACCCTTGAATCTGCTCGTCTCCGCGAGCCATTTAGCTCCCAAGCCTCCACCGATCTCCTCGTCGCAGGTAAACCAAAACTCTACTGTGTTAGGGAGTTCCCTATTTAGCTGGCTCAAGATCCGAGCGGCTACCATCGCCGAAGCGCAGGACCCCTTCATGTCACTCGAGCCCCTGCCATGGACCTTGCCATCCTTTATCTTGCCACTATAAGGTGGGTAGGTCCAGTTCTCCGGCTTCCCCTCCGGAACCACATCGAGGTGGCCAACCCAGAGGACAACCCTCTTCGAATCGCCTTCTAGTCTCGCCACTAGGTTCGGCTTCTTGGGCTCCTTAACATGGATCTCGTTCTTGATGCCATGGAGGTCCATGTATTCCTTGATGTAGGCGACGCACTCGTCTGTGCGTCCCTCAGGATGTGCAGAGTTGAATTGGATCAGGCCTGAAGTGAGCTCGACTACTTCATTGCCAGCTAGTTCAGACTCATTTAAGATCTTCTTTATGCTCATATGGAAAAGAAAGGGGCGTTCCCTGTTTTATTTTCTTCTCTTCGGCTACTTTAGTCCTACCTTTGAGAGCTGCTTCATCAGCACGAAGACGACGAGGGCGATGATGATGAAGTTGATGAGGGCGCCGACGAAGTGACCTACGAGAAGGCGGACAGGGCCTAGGACCAGCTCTACCGTCTGCCACTCTCCGCCCTGAAGGAGAGGGTTGATGAGGGGCATCAGCAAGTCGCTGACCATCGAGCTGACAAGCGTGCCGGCGGCTCCGCCTATGATGAAGGCGACGGCGAGACCGATGACGCCATACTTGTGAAGGAAATCCATGAACTCCTGGCCAAACGTCTTTTTCACCGCGGGAGGAGGAGGCGGAGCCGGCTTTGGCTCAAGCAGCTCCCTGATCTTCTTCAGCTCCTCCAGCATCCTTTGCTGCTCATTTGAGGACAAAAATAATCACTAAATTATTGGATGAAGACGTATTTAAAAAACGTTGGTGTCCAAGGCTGCGTCGAGGGGGTTAAGGGATACTCTTCTCATCGAGCCTCTTCATTAGCGAAGACATCTTCTGGGGTAGGAGTTCCTTGATGGGCAGCTTGTACGGGCAGCGGCTCTCGCAGATGCCGCACTTGAGGCAGGTCGCGACCTTCGGCTCAGCCTCCCGCGTCTGCCTTATGATCCCTTCGGTCCATCCCATCCTCCTGAGCATCCCTGCCTCGGCCCTGAGGACAAAGGAGATCGGTATCCCCTGGGGACAGGGCTGACAATAGTCGCAGCTCCTGCAGAACTGGTTGCCCAGCCGCACCCTGTCGCCCTCGATCACCTTGAGCTCCAAGTCGGTCAACGCCAGGTCTTCCCCGCCGACTCGGACATTCTCCTCGACCTCGGCCTCTGACATCATACCGGGGATTACGATATCGACCGCCTTGTTTGCAAGCACGTACTTAAGCGCCGTGTTGGCGTCGCTGAAAGCGCCCCCTCCAAAGGGCTTCATGGTGACTGTGCCCACGCCCTTCCTCCTGCATAAGGGCAGGAGCCTTTTCTCCGGCTCCGTCGCGAGGTAGTTGAATGGGATCATAGCTGTCTCGAATATCTCTTCCTCGACTATTTTGGTGAGGAGTTCTGGACTGTGGCTCGTGACCCCAATGTGCTTCGCCCTACCGGCGTCCCTTGCCTCGTAGAGACCTTCAAGTGCGCCGTCCGGCGAAGTGATCTTCCCCCAGGCTTCCTCCGAGGAGACGTTGTGGAGCTGGTAGACGTCGATGTGATCGGTGCGGAGATTCGCGAGGCTCATCTCCAGGTTCTCGAGGAGCTCCTTCTTCGTCCTAGCGTGGCTCTTCGTGGCGAGGATGACCTCATCCCTGACGCCCTGAAGGGCCTTCCCGATCCGCTCCTCGCTGGTTGTGTAGCCCCTCGCTGTGTCGAAGTAGTTGATGCCCAGCTCGTAGCATCGCCTGACGACCCTGATGGCCTTCTCCTCAGAGACGCGCTGAATCGGGATGCCTCCGAAGCCTATGGCGTTGACCCTTAAACCGGTTCTGCCCAGCAACCGCTCCTCCAAGTCATATCAGCCAACCCAATCGATCCATCGCTTTTAAACTGTTCATGTGTTGAGGAGGGAAGACCTTTTCAAGATTTGCCTTCATTTTCCTCAACCATGGCGAGCCATCCGATTACTCTAGACGAGCCGGGGAAGGTGGTCCTCCTGATGGGAAACGAGGCGATCGTACGCGGCGCCATCGAATCAGGCGTCAGGATCGCGGCCTCATACCCGGGGACGCCGGCATCGGAGATCGGCAACACCTTCGCCGAGATAGCGAAGGAGATGGGCATCCATTTCGAGTGGTCTGCGAACGAGAAGGTCGCCTTCGAGGTCGTCTACGGCGCCTCTATGTGCGGCCAGCGCGGCATGGTCAGCATGAAGCATGTAGGCCTGAACGTGGCTCTTGACATCATGGAGATGGTCGCCCTCCGCGGCGTCAAAGGGGGCCTCGTCTTCGTCTCGGCCGACGACCCTAGCCAGCACAGCAGCGGGCAGGAGCAGGACCAACGCTGGCTGGCGAAGCAGAACTGCATCCCAGTTCTTGAGCCCAGCGACCCGCAGGACGCGAAGAACTACACGGCCTACGCCTACGAGCTCTCTGAGCGGTCGAAGCTGCCCGTGATGCTCCGCACGGTGACGAGGGTCAGCCACATGAGGAGCAACGTCAGGCTCGATGAGATCAAGAGGCCTGAGAGGGAGGCGGAGTTCGACTTCGACGAGTTCAGCTACGTCAAGGCTGGGTTCGACAAGCTCTTCTACAGGGAGAGAGAGGCGAACGAGAAGCTAGCCAAGGTACGCGCGGAGTTCGAGACCATCCACCTCAACAAGCTCAAGAGAAATGGAGACGAGAAGGCCGCTGTAATCGCCGTAGGCCAGACCTATAACTATGTAATGGACGCCCTGATCAAGCTCGGAGCCAAGGGGAAGGTCGCGGTACTGAAGCTGGCTACGAGCAACCCGCTTCCTGAGAAGCTGATCGGTGGACTGCTCAAAGGCGTAGATAAGGTTCTGGTCACAGAGGAGCCTGACCCGTTCGTCGAGCTCCATGTCAAAGCGATAGCGAAGGATTACGCGCCCAAGGTCGAGGTCCGCGGAAAGATGAGCTGTCACCTTCCGGGCGAGGGAGAGCTAGGCCCATCGACGGTCGATCAGAGTATTGCCGACATGATCGATGCCGAGCTATCCATTGATGATAGGACTGACCTCGAGTCTGAGGCGAGGAACATCCTCTTCGACAGGATGCTTACCCTCTGCGCCGGCTGCCCACACCGGCCAAGCATCTACGCTCTGAAGAAGGCGGTGAGGGCTGTGAAGGGCGACATCCACAGCGTAGTGGTCAACGGCGACATCGGCTGCTACGGCCTCGCCTGGTCCCCACCGCTCAGCTATGAGGACACCTACTTCTGCATGGGCGCGAGCATCGGCGTCAGCCAAGGCATGGCTCAAGTCGGCGTAGACACCGTCGCCTGGATAGGAGACGGTACATTCTTCCATGCCGCCATCCCGGCCCTCATCAACGCTGTGCAGAACAAGGCGGACATAAAGATCGTCGTCGCCGACAACGGCGTCACGGCGATGACGGGGTTCCAGCCCAACCCACAGCAGGGGAGGACTGCGACCGGAGAGTCCACGAAGAGGATCATGATCGAGGACATCGCTCGAGCCTGTGGCGTGGAGCATGTCGAGGTCGTGGATGCCTACGACCTCAAAGCTGCGGAGGAGGCGTTCAAGAGGATGCTCAAGATGTCGGGCGTCGCGATGGTGATAAGCAGGAGGTTATGCGCCACCGAGGCGATAAGGCAGATGAGGCCAAACAGGCCAGCCCCCTACGAGGTCGATCAGGAGAAGTGTGTTGGTTGCCAGCTCTGCCTCAGCACATTTGGCTGCCCGGCACTAAGCTTCGACGACGAGAAGAAGAGGGCTAGCATCGACAGCACTCTCTGCACGGGCTGCGGTGTCTGCGCCGAGGTGTGCAACGCCGGCTCCATCGGGAGGAGAAACTAGGATGAGTGTGTTCAAGATCGTGATAGCCGGAGTCGGCGGTCAGGGCACGCTGCTGGCGACGAGACTCCTCGCAGAGACGGCTATCGCCGAGGGGATGAATATAAGGATAGGCGAAACCTACGGGATGGCCCAGCGCGGGGGGCCCGTAATGGGTCATGTCCAGATAGGGGAAGTCTACTCTCCCCAAATAAGGCCGAGAGAGGCCGATGCCCTCCTCGGGTTCGAGTTAGCGGAAGCGACGAGGAGAGGCGTGACATACTTAAAGCAAGGTGGATTATCGATAGTCAACAGCAGGAAGATCCCGCCGGTCGAGGTGATCAGCGGGATGAGAAGGTACCCAGACGAGGAGGAGCTGCTCAGACTCTTAAGGCAAATCTCCGGAAGGTTGGCGGTCTTCGACGCTACGGGCCTTGCCGAGGAGGCCGGAGACCCCATCGCCACGAATATGGTGATGCTCGGCGCCCTCGCGGCGAGCGGAGTCCTACCGTTTGGAAAGGGGAAGATACTCTCGGCGATGAGAAAGAACGTGAGCCAGAGGTTCCTCGAGCTTAACGCGAAAGCATTCAACATGGGGGCTGACGCCTTCATGAGCTCCACCTGATTTCTCTAATCCTGAATCTTTATCATCACTCAGTAGGTATTTCGCGCGTGCGAAGGCGGAGGCTGTCATGAACGACATCGTCTGCACATTCATGCCGAAACCCTTCCCAGAGCAGCTGGAGAGCGGGATGCACATCCACCAGTACCTGACGAAGAAGGAGGAAAACATCTATGCCGGTCCTGAGAAGGGGATCAGCGACCCCCTGCTCCACTTCGTTTGTGGCATATTTGAGCATGTAGACGCCATCTCCGCCTTCCTCAACCCTCTGACGAACTCATACAAGCGGCTCGTCCCAGGCCACGAGGCACCTGTTTACAAGTCCCGGGGCATCGGTAACAGGACTGCCCTCGTCAGGATACCCGGCTATGAGAAGAGCGCGAGGGGAGTACCGTGCCCCGGACTGCTCCGCGAACATCTACATAGCGGAATCTCTCCTACTCGCCGCCGGCCTCGACGGCGTTAAGAGGAAGATCGGGCCTATCCCGACGACGACCGAGAATGTCGATGAGATGACGGGAAGCAAGTGGAGGGAGCTAGGCATAACCCAGCTGACAACCACCCTTGAGGAGTCTCTCAACCACCTGGAGGGCGACGGCTTCGTCCAGGGTGTCATCGGCAAGGAGATTATATGCATCTTCCTTGACGTCAAGAGAAGGGTGTACAAGGACTATCTCGAGGCCAAGGCGAGGGGAACCGAGGAGGAAAGGCGCTGGGAGTTAAGTAAATCCCTAGTAAGGGCTTAAGCCACACAACGTCACCCTTTTCAAGTCAAACTATCCTTCAGGGCAGATGTTTTAAGTCCAAGGTTCAACTCTAATCCGATTCCTATGTCGAAGAAGGAAGCAGACCAAGAGCTCCACGATATCTACCATAGGCTCCATCCACAGGTCCTCTCGGAGTTTGAGGATGAGATGCCAAAGCTCTGGGGTGGCATGTGGAAGGCGAACACGACGATAGGGAAGCTCAGGACTGTGCTCCTCCACCGCCCGGGCAAGGAGTTTCTCACAGTGGGTAGGAAGACGCCTTGGCCACCCTTTGAGGCTAGCCTAGCCGCCTGGAGAATGACCTTTAAGCCGAACCTCAACGAGCTTGTCGAGCACCACGAGAACATGGTTAGGGCGTACAGGGAAGAGGGTGTCAGAGTGATCATAAGGAAACCTGATCCCTATGACCCGCCATACCAAGTGAAGAGCATCTACACCGACGATGTCTGCCACGCCGCAGTCTACGGTCAAGTCATCCTCAGAATGTACGACTGGATCAGGAAGGGTGAAGAGGTTCCGACCTACCAAACACTCGCCGAGATTGGATGCCCTGTCGTCGGAATGATCGTGGGCAATGGCATGGTCGAGGGTGGTCCTTGTGGCTGGCTCGATGAGAAACATCTCCTCATAGAGGTCCACTACCCGCGGGGAAACACACCAAACCCAGAGATTACAAGGGCCAACGATTCGGGACACGAGCAATACGCTCGGATAGTGAAGCTTCAAGACCCTGAGGTCGATATAAGGCTCGGCCCAGGCTACGGTACAAGGAAGGGGACGATCCATTACAGCATGATTGATCACCATACAAGTGTTGGAGACCCTAGTTACTACGATCCGTACCTCGTCAACTGGATGAAGAGGGAGATGAAGTGGGAATTCATAACTCCTCCAGACGACCTCGTCAGTATCGACACCCGTGGATTTAAGAAAGGGCCTGACACCGGCGTCGTCTTAGAACCGATGAAAGTCATGGTCCCAACAGGCAACCCCAAGGCGACCAAGTGGCTTGAGAGTATCGGTGTCGAAGTCGTAGAGGTCGAATGCTCGAGCCTTGTACGTCCCAGAAACAGTGGCAGTATACACTGCTGTGCAGGCTCTCTTGAACGTGACCCTGAACCCTGCGACTAGCATCTACTTTTTAAAAAAACTCTTCATCAGGTTGAGACTCTAAACGTCCAATTGAGCATGAAGGTGAGCCGTTAAGCCCCTTAAAGGCTTTAGGCTGAGTCCAGTTTCGCGCTTCTCATTCCTTGATCGAGATTAGGAAATTCCTGAGCTCCCTTGTGATTCTTAGTGTCTCCTCAAACTCCTCGTCGCTCATGGAGATAACGCTTTTTAGCTGTAAGACGCGCCCCACAAGCATCGGGTTCATAGGACCGAGCTTCATGAAATATCCCGAGAAGCTGCAGGCCCCGCAGATACCGTTCGAGGTCCCTGAGGTATTGAGAATTTTCTCTCTTTTTTTACTGAGCTCCGCGAGCTTCTCAGCATTCTCCTCAGTGACCTGAACGCCTCCACCAAGCTCTTTGAGGCCGTTGAGTACTTCGATGCACTCGTGAATGTCGCTGCTAGGAATCTCATCCTCATGATAGACGTATGTATCGGCAGTCGCTGTATAATAGCTCTCGATGAGGTGCCCCGACCAGTTTTCCTTGATCTCAGAGACGAGCCCGGCTTCAGCCATTCGTTTGAGGTGGTGGTAGATATTCTGTGGAGTCATCTCGAGCCTTTTCGCGATCTCCTTGACTGTGAGCTCTTCATCGCGTAGAAGTTGGAGGATATCCCTTCGAGTTCTATCCTCTAACAGAGTGAATGTCTCCTTATCGATGATTTTAAGGAGTTTAAATGATTTTGAGTCGCTCATTTTCTCTGTCATTGAAACGACATTTTAATATTAAAACGATATAAATATAAACTTTATTATATAGATCTAAACACGGGGAAATTATGGGAGAGAAAGAAGAGGACAAAATAATCATCGCGGAGATAGGAGCAGCGAAAACTAAGGCCATTCTGATCAAAGCCAAGGAAGGGAGTTTTATTCTAGAAGCCGAAGCTGAGGCACCCACAACTGTGGAGCCCCCAGAGCTCGACGTCACCAAGGGCATCAACACGGTGGTGAGACGCCTCGAAAAGGAGTCGGGAGAGACTCTATGGGGAGATAAAGGGCCAAAGGTCAAGCTCTTTTGTTCGAGCGGAGACACGGGCGGCCTCTACATGGTTGTAGCAGGGATCATAAGCATGATAAGCAAGGAGAGCGCCGAGAGGGCGGCCCTAGGTGCTGGAGCCCACCTCCTTGATGCATTTTCGAAAGATGATAAACGTCCTGCTTATACACTAGTTGAAGCGATGAGGAGTACCCGCCCAGACATCTTCCTCCTTGCGGGGGGAACCGACGGAGGAGCTGTAAGCCAGGTTCTTGAGCTTGCCACGATCATAGCTAAATCAGACATAAGGCCAAGATTTGGGGAAGGATACAAACTACCTGTTATCTTCGCTGGGAATGTAGAGGCACGAAAAGAGGTCTCTGAAACCCTCAGTGAGGACAAATACGCGACCACGACAGTCCCCAACGTACGCCCAGATATCGATAGGGAAAACCTTGGGCCAGCGAAGGAAGCGATATACGACTCGTACATGGAGCATGTCATCGTCCACGCCCCGGGCTACGATAAACTCGCCCATATGGTTAAAGGTCAGATAATACCCTCACAAGCCGCTATTGGGAAAGCCCTATACAGCTACGCCCAGAATAGGGGCATCAACTTGCTGGCTGTAGATGTGGGAAGCTCTACAACCGATGTTTATTCTGTCTACAACGGTGTCTTCAACAGGTCACTCAACGCGGATGTGGGTCTAACTTACGGAATTCTAAATGTTTTCAAAACAGCGGGAGTAGATGCGGTCTCCAGATGGCTGCCATACGAACTCAACGAGAGGGAGGTCCGGAATATCGCAGCCAACCTGATGGTGCTTGAGCCAGAGAAGCTGACGCCGGAGGAGGAAGAGGTTCGGAACGCAGTTGCCAGGGAGGCAATAAAGCTCAGCGTGGAGCTCCATAAACGCATCGCTAGTCGTCTCAAGGGCATCGTGATCAGGAGGGAGATTGCTGACACCTTTAGCCAGAACATCGAAGAAACTTATGTAGACATGGCAAAAACTCAGGCTATAATCGCCAGAGGGAGGGCATTTGAAGGACCGGAAGAGACATCGGCACTGATCCTGCTTGATGCCCTGGAGCCGGTTGGCATCACACAAATCATGTACGACCTAGAGTCACTAGTCCCACACGCAGGTCTCCTCCTCGACTATGATAAAGACGCGGCGATTAAACTGCTGAGTGAAAGGATCCTGAAGCCAGCTGGAACCTTCGTATGCCCCAGAGGTAAAACAGATTCAGAGGGAGCACTCACGATAAGGCTGAAAAGAAGTGCAGGTTCGCTGGTAAGTGAAGTTGTCCCATCAGGAGAAATCAAGGCAATTTCTCTTGGAGTGGAGGAGACAGCGGAGCTTGAGGCTATACCGTCGGGGAGGCTGGATCTCGGTCGAGGAAGGGGAAAGACGGTGAAGTCCATCGTGACCGGTGGTTCCCTCGGATTAGTAATTGACGCTCGAGGCAGACCGTTACCGCCTCCGAAGAGAGATCAGCAACAGAAGTGGCTTCTAGCCTTAGCTGCGGCTAAAGGGGGTGCCTGATCATGGGTAGAGTCACACAGACCATTATTAGGAAGAAGAGGGTGCTCCCGGCGGCCGGCGAGGTCTTCGTGAAGAAGGGCGAGCAGGTTTCTCCTACCACTATAGTGGCGAAGGGAAAGGTCCGGAACCCCTATATCCAGGGGATCCGGATCGACCTGAAGTTGGGAGTAGATGCTGCAAGCGTCAAGCCCTACCTACTGAAGAAGGTTGGAGACGAGATGAAGAAGGACGAAGTGATCGCCCTTCGAAGAAGTTTCTTCGGTCGGACGAAGATCTGCAGGGCACCCATCGATGGCTCAGTAGAGGCGTTTTTGCCGTTATCCGGCCAGATCCTCATACGTGGAGCCCCAATCCCGATCGAGGTAAACGCACACATTCCGGGTAAGGTAGTTGAAGTCATCCCTGAGGAGGGCGCCGTGGTCGAGGCGAAGGCCAAATCAGTGGAAGGCGTCTTCGGTATCGGAGGGGAGACTCATGGTAAGATCATGCTCACCGTCGAGAGGCCGGACGAGGCCCTCATGGAGGCGGCCATCGAGGAAGAGCATAGAGACAAGATCGTCGTCGGAGGCTCCACAGTCACCCTCGAGGCCCTGAGGAGGGCCCGCGAAGTAGGGGCAAAGGCTGTCATCGTTGGGGGAGTAGACGAGAAGGATCTCACCACTTTCCTGGGATATGAGCTTGGGTTCGGCATCACCGGGAGCGAGGCTCTGGGGATGACGCTGATATTGACAGAGGGTTTTGGACCCAGCCCTATGAATGAGGAGATCTTCGACCTTCTGCGTTCCTTTCAGGGCAAGCTCGCGTGCGTCGACGGGACAACCCAGATCAGGGCGCGGATGCTCAGACCAGAAATAATCATCCCTCTGAGCTAATCTCCATATTTTTTTATCATTAGATCCATATGCCCGCAGGTGAAACGCCCCTCGGGACAGCGACCGAGCTGGACACAGTAGGGACCCGCCCCCGAGAAGAGTTCAGGCTCCGCCTCCCTGACCTGCCATAGCATCTCGTCAGACAGCTTATTTACCTCCCACTGGGCCCTGACGCAGCAGCGGAGGCCGAAGAAGTGCTTGAGAGCCTTACCGTCCATGGTCATGATGAGGCTCGTCTCTGTCGCGTTTGGTAGGACGAAGCGGGCATCCTCCTTTGGTATGCCTGCATCGATGAGCGCTTGATACGTGTTGCTTGCCTCATCGACGAAGGAGTCGAAGACCTTAGGCGACTTCACGGCGACGCTAGGAGGGGTAACCACATGATTCTTCAGTCTCCTGACCTGAATATGCCTCTGGCTCTGTTGCGAGAAAGAGGCGGCTCGGTGCCTCACGAGTTGGTGACTGCCCGCCCTGCTGATCCCCTCTAGTGCGAATGTGAATGATATGTGGTTGAGCAATTCATCCTTGGATATTTCCGGGAGATGGGAGAGAATATCCTTGGATGGCAGATGTGACAGTAATCTGACCTTCATGTTTGTCTTCTCCCTGCGAGGCGGCGAATGCTTGGCATGACGTTGATGATGGAATCGAGCAGAAAATCGCCGAGTTCGCCCTCATATTCAGAATATTCTAGGATTGCCCTTAGATTGGCACTCATCAGCCACCTATCGTTTCCGAGCTTTGTGAAATTGAAGAACTTCGTTTTGAGCAATGTGTCGAGCACTATCTCATCTTCGGCCTCGAGTAGCCAGACCAGCCTGTTGTGCTCCAGTATGCTGCCGTGCTGGACCTCTAGGCGGGAAATTATATCCCCGACCTTCCCGGGGTCCGATGAGAGCTTCTCGTAGATCGTCGAGGGTTCAACGCCGCTCGTGGTTGTAAGCATGGCTGCAGCTATCATCGCCTCGGCCTTAGGCGTATGGGCGATTAGCGTCAGCCTCAAGCCTTGGACCTCACACCGGTGGGAGGCTCGACTTCTTCGGCTTGGCCTTGACCTCGGGGGGGATCTCCACGGCTCGCACGACGTTTATTGAGTTGATCACGTAGATCGGGGTGCCATCCGGCTCGTACTGGTTGAGTCTCTTCACGCCTCTGAGGATCAGCTTAACCTTTAGCTTGGTGCCATCGCTGAGCTGATATATGTTCCAGTGCTCCTCCAGTTCCTTGAAGTCGATGTCCGCGCTTTCAGCAAGAGCGTCTGGGGGTATAGCCAACCTTCACACCTCAACCCAAATAGGGGGAGGGCTTCTATTTCATTTTTAGGCTGAGGTCAGCCGCCTCTTCTCTATCTTTTTAGCTGCGTCGACGCAGAGATCGTTCAGCCCGAGTTCCTCTTCAAGCTCTTCAATTGTGCTGATCCTGGACCTTGTCGCCGGTGTCTGTGGTACGGCTTTGCAGCCCTCCACGCTGTGGGCTGTGACTTCGAAGGTTCCTATTCTCCTCGCCATCGCCTCGATCTCGACCTTGTCTAGGCCGATCAGCGGCCTGAATAGTGGTATGTTGACTGCGCTGCTCAGTACGAATAGGTTGTCTGCCGTCTGTGAGGCTACTTGGCCGAGGCTCTCACCCGTTATGATGCCCTTCGCCCTCTTGTAGGCTGCGAAGCGTTGGGCTGTCCTGTACATGGCTCGCTTGCAGAGGATGCAGTTGAACCTGGGCTCGTTCGACTTGAGAATATGTGCCATCAATTCGCCCATGGGGGCAACATATAGGTCGAAGGCGTCGGTGGGGACATATTTACTAAGCGCCTCGTAGGCCTTCTCTGCTCGTCTCAGGTAGCTCTCGCCCACGTATGGCGTCTGGTCCATGAATAGTGTGTATACTGCGATGCCCCTCTTCATCATGAGCCAGGTCGCCACCGGGCTGTCTATGCCGCCGCTGAAGAGTGAGACCATGTGCCCCTGTGTGCCGTATGGGACTCCCCCGACGCCCTGTATCGTCTTTGTGAAGATGAAAGCCTCATCGTCTCGGACCTCTATGCCTATCGTCACTTCCGGCTTGGAGAGGTTCACGCGGATATTCCTGTCCTTGAGCGCTTCGAGGATGGCGGCGCCGGCCTTGACTGCGATGTCTCTGCTCCCGTATGGGAGGTTACCGACGACCTTTGATCTGATCGCGAAGGATTCCTCTTCGTGGATGGCCTCTTCGGCGATCTTGGTCGCCAAGTCGGTGACGGAGTTGATCATCGAGTCCGTCTCCGATGCGGGGTGAACGAAGGCTACTCCGAAGACTTCGGAGACCAGGCTCGCCGCCTCGTCTGGGGCGCCTCTGATGATGAGTCTGCCGAACTTCCTTTGGACCCTTGCGTCCTTGTGGCCGTTTCTCTGGAGCTTCGCCTCGATGTGTGCGGCCAGGGTTCTTTCTAGGCTGCCCCTGACGTACCTGCTCTTGAGGGCTATCTCGTTGTAGGCGGCGAGGATGGTCAACGGGTTTCTCCTGATCGACGGGTGTCTGCTCCCCTTTTAATAGGTTCGTGTCATAGGGAAGTGTTTAATAGATTATCTTCTCACCGTTTTCTCTGGTGGGGCCATGTCGTTTTGGGATGAGTGGGTGAGGAGGAAGAGGAGGGGTACGCCCTTCTTCCCTGACCTTGAGCGGATGATCGATGAGATGGAGAGGGAGATGGCCGACTTCTTCAAGGAGATAGAGGACGAGATTCCTGAGGACATGGCGCAGGAGAGAGTCCTCCCCGACGGCTCTGTGAGGAAGGAGTACGGGCCTTTCGTCTACGGTTACTCTGTCAAGATCGGGCCCGACGGTAAGCCTGTCGTGAGGGAGTTTGGGAACATGAAGCCTGAGCTTTCCTCAGAGGAGGGTAGGAAGCCACTGAGCCTCCAGGAGGCCCGTGAGCCTCTGGTGGACATGATCGACGAGGGGGACCAGTTCAAGGTTATCGCTGAGCTGCCTGGTGTCGAGAGGGAGGATATTCAGCTGTTCGTCTCCGACAGGGTTCTCACGATCAACGTCACGAATCCTGAGAGGAAGTACTATAAGGAGTTGGAGTTCCCGTCGGATGTCGATGACTCTTCTGCCTCCTCGACGTACAAGAACGGGGTCCTTGAGGTTGTAGTCAGGAAGAGGGAGAGGAGTGGGATGGGGCGGGAGGTCAGGATCGAGTAGGTTCCTGTTCTCTTTCCTCGGAACCTATTTATTG
>CAZYUK010000012.1:544-15847 GCA_964650675.1 uncultured Candidatus Bathyarchaeia archaeon | reverse complement strand
AGGAGCGGCGAGTGGAGGCAGACGGGCGGCTTGAAGCCGATCTTCGGCGCTATCTCCCTGGCGAGCATATGGACCTTCCTCTGGTCCATGCCGGAGCAGGCTGCGTCGAGCCTCATCTGGAAGATGTCGCTGGTCTGCATCGCCGGGTAGAGTGTCCATGCCGCCTCGACGTCGGCGGAGTCCGCGCTGCGGCCCATTATGGGCATGGCGCGGAGTATCCTCTTCATGCTCGTCTCCTTCATCACCTTCACTATCTTCTCCCAGTAGTCGACGTCCCTGACGAGCTCGGACGCCCAGAGGTAGTGGACCCGCCCCTCGGGGAGACCCAGGGCCGTGAAGCAGTCCTTGAAGTACTCGCCGCCGACCCTGATGTTCGCCATGTCTCCGCCGAGCTTGTTGTTTATCCAGCTGTGCCAGTCGGCGAGGAAGATGATGAAGTCGAAGCCTGCGTCGACCCAGTCGTTCATCTTCTTCCCGACAACCAGCCCCGTGCCGGCGTGCATCATGCCGCTGCACTCGAAGCCGACGTATCCGCGTGGGTGTTCCTTGGTCTCCAGTAGTTGGCGCAGCTCAGCTGGGGTTATGACCTCCTGCAGGTTACGGGTGCATAGCTCGAATCTGGTCTCCGCGTCCATCAGCGTCACCTGAACGTGAATGAGTCGGGGGGGCTTCATTTAAGTTTTGAGGGCAGGGGCTCCTATCCTAGACGCCGTAGAGCCTCCTGGCATTCTCCGAGAGGAACCTCTTCGCGGTTGCGAGGGCCTGCCCCTCGTCGAGGGTTCCGGAGGATACGATCTCCCCCAGCACCTCGCTGAGCCCCCTCTTGGCGGCGATGGCGGCAATCCAGTGGAGCTCCGGGACGTTGAAGCCGTCTGAGCCGTACATTATCTTGCTCGTCGGCGCCATCTCGAGGAGTGCGAGCAGCTTCGCCTTAACTCCGACCGTGGAGTGGGGGATCGCCTCGGAGAGGTCGATGTACAGGTTTGGGTACGAGTTGACCATGAATCCCGCCTCCTCGACCCAGGGGTAGCCACCGTGGACGATGACTATCCTCGCATCCTTCATAGCGGGGTCGTTGAGGAGGTCGTGTAGGAGTATGGGGCGCGCCAGCTTGAGGTCTATGCTGGGAGCGTCTCCGAATCCCGCGTGTATCTGGAATGGGACGTGGTGCCTCACGCTCTCCTCAACGCCTGTGAGGATGAATGAGTCATAAACAGCCTTGGTCTCCTGGTTCCTGGCCCTCATGACCTCCCTAGCAGGCTTGCCATCTTTCACCTCTTTGAGCAGGGCTGAGTAGGCTCTCTTCACCTTTTCCTCGTCCCAGCGGTGCACATCGAGTCCCGTCCTGTAAGCTATGATGGACTTCAGGGCGACTGCGCCCCTCCCCACGGCGGCGTCTATCTCGCCGCGGAATCTCTCGACGGCCTCGCCGTATGGGAGTCCGTCTGCGACGAGGCTGAATACGACGTTCTCTATCCTGAATATCTCCCTGACATCTGCGCCTGTCAGCCTCGAGAATTCGTCCCTGCCTATGACGTAGCCGTCTGAGACCATCGTGGGGAATCCCGTGTCTACGAGCAGCGTCTCTATATGCGCGTCGTCGAACAGGAGTCCTATATAGTCGGCTGGGTCCCGTCTATAGAGTTTCTGACGCTCCTCGATGACCTTCGAGTCCTTCCCCCTGACGCCCAGAAGCCTTGAGAGCTCGTTCAGGACCTGCCTGTACAGGAGGGTGCTCGTCAGGTGCTCGCTAGGTATGGCGAGGTCGGAGAGGGTGAGGTACTCCTCGAAGCTCTTCGTCTCCTTCTCGGGCAGGAAGGCGTGGCAGTGGCTGTCAACGACCGGCAGCCTGTGGAGGTCCAGCATCTCGAATCCCGCTATTGTTTAGTGTTTGTCGAGGATTTAACGGGTTTGAGGCCGCAGGGGGATGTCCGTCGTCTCCTTGACCGAGTCGAATACCATGCAGGTTAGGGTCTTGGATATACCCTGGACCGTCCTCAGCTTGTCGACGACGAAGCTGCCGACCGACGAGACGTCCCTCTCCTTGACCTTGATGAGGAAGTCCCAGTCGCCGGTGATTATGCTTATCTCCTGGACCTCCGGGAACTTGGCAACCATCCTCGCCGTCTCCCTCTGGTCGAGGTCCCTGGCCGCGCCAGGCGGACGATAGGTGAAGCTTGCGAAGATGAAGGCCGTCGTGGGGCGCCCGAGCTTGGCGGCGTCTACGACGGTCTTGTAACCCCTTATCACCCCTGTGTCCTCGAGCCTCTTGATCCGGCTGTAGACTGTAGTGATAGGCGCCTCGATCCTGGCCGCTATGTCCCTCACCGGGGCCTTCGCGTCCGCCATGAGCATCCTGAGGATCTCGACATCCCTCTCATCCAGGTTGATCTCGGACATTGTAATAATTATATTTAATAACTTATTGATAAGTTTATTTTCGTAATATATCCAATATTTCTTAGAATAATTTTATATTATGGTCCTGTCTTTTGTAGGATTCATTCGAGGTGCCTTCCCGGTTGAACAGGGCTAGTCTCCGGAGACGGTTGCAGCTGAGGTACAGGGACCTCGAAAAGCCGGAGTTCAGGGCCGTGATGAGGGTTCAGGACGAGATCCTCTCAGCCCTCAGGGACCACCTCAGGGGCATGGGCTTCATCGAGTTCCTCGCCCCAATCATAGGCCCGGCCACCGACCCCGGCATAAGGGGGGCCGGGCAGGCGTCCTTCGACTACTACGGCAGCCCGTTCAAGATCATGAGCAGCATGATCCTCTACAAGCAGGCCGCCGTCAGGAGCTTCGACAGGGTCTTCGCCCTCAGCCCGAACATAAGGCTCGAGCCTGAGCGGACGGTCGAAACGGGTCGCCACCTCTCGGAGTTCAGGCAGCTCGACCTCGAGGTCGCCGACGCATCCTACCTCGACGCGATGGCGGTTGGCGAGGGCCTGGTCGCCGGCGTGATCGGGCGCGTGAAGGATGAGTGCGTGGAGGAGCTGGATAGCCTTGGCAGGGACCTTGAGACGCCGACGGTCCCGTTCAGGAAGATCACGCACCACGACGCGGTGGAACTCCTGAAAGAGAAGGGCTTCGGCGTCGAACAGGGCGAGGAGATACCCTGGGAGGCAGAGTCAGTCCTCTCCGAGAGCCTCGGCAGCTTCTTCTGGGTCACAGACTACCCGATGACGGCGAGGGGGTTCTACGACCGCGAGGACGAGGACCGCCCAGGCCTACTCAGGGACTTCGACCTCTACTATCCCGAGGGCTACGGCGAGGCGGTGAGCGGCGGCGAGCGCGAGTACAGGTACGAGAGGGTCGTCGCCAGGATGCGAGCGACGGGGGAGGACCCGGCTGAGTACAGCTGGTACCTGGACATGCTAAAAGAGGGTGCGACGCCGTCAGCCGGCTTCGGCATAGGGGTCGAGAGGCTGACTAGGTACATCTGCGGCATGGACTACATCTGGGACTCGGTGCCGTTCCCGAAGGTACCGGGCATAATCTCGCCGTAGAATCGTGCCTTACGGCATGGGTCGGGGATGTCCAGCCTGGAGATGGCTCGGTGCCCCTTAATCTTCATAATTTGAGGGCGGGCGCCCCTGTCCCTCGCAACAAACACACGGCTTCACGGCATAGAGCCCACGCTCCGCTCTGCCGAGCTCTCTCAAATTGCGAGGTTCTCCGGCGCCCAGCCCTGCCCGCCTGTGCCATGACTGGGTAACCCCGTCTTCACAGGTGACCCTCCGCGGAGTCCGTCTGCATGGTGCGTCGTCTCGGCGGGCATGATGAACTCGGCGTGTGATCGTTTATACCTTTCCAGAGACCCCCCTACGTTTTTTCTGGGCCGTTCTGCGGATTGTTTCGTCGAAGGGGGCCGTGGGATGAAAAGGAGGGGTTTCCTAGTCCTTCAGGTGCTTGTTCATCCACCTGATGAGGTGGCGGAGCCTCTCCTCCCTGTGCTTCGGCTTCCCGCTTCTGCTCAGCTCGTGGTTCTCGCCTGGTACCCTGACGAGCTCCGCCTCGACTCCGTGGAGCTTCAGCGCGGTGAACCACTGCTCACCCTGCTCTATGGGGACGCGTAGGTCCTCCTCGCTGTGCACGACGAGCGTCGGCGTCTTTACCCTGTCGACGTAGTAGAGGGGGCTGTGCCTCATCTGCGTGAGGACCGCGTCGCCCCAGTAGGCATCCTCACCGCTTATGGTCTCCGGCTGCATGTAGCCGATGTCGCTTGTGCCGAACTTGCTCACCCAGTTGGAGATGCTCCTGAAGGTGACTGCGGCCCTGAACCTGTCCGTCTGCGTGATTATCCAGTTCGTCATGTAGCCCCCGTAGCTGCCGCCGCAGACGCCTAGCCTGGAGGGGTCGATGAAGCCAAACCTCCTCAGAGCCTCGTCTGTGAGCCTCATCAGGTCGTCGTAGTCCCCCTCGCCGTAGTGGCCCATCACCCCCTTGGCGTACGCCTCGTCGTAGCCTGCGCTCCCACGTGGGTTGGTGTAGATGACCGCGTGTCCCTCCGCGGCGAGGAGCTGGAACTCATGGAAGATGCCGTCGCCGTAGATCGACCTCGGCCCGCCGTGTATCTCTAGGATCGCGGGGCACCTCTCTCCCTCCTTCAGGTCCGGCGGTTTGATGATCCAGCCGTCTATCTCGGCCCCCTCACGGTTCCTGAAGGTGAAGCGCTCCGGGGATGAGAGCCTTAGCCGCCCGAGGAATTTATCATTGAACCCGGTCAGCCTCCTCTCGCTAAGGGCGTCCCTGACGTAGAGCTCAGCCGGGTGGGTGGCGTCCAATGCGTTGAAGGCGATGACCGCGCCGTCGTCCGACGCGCTGAAGCCGTCGACGGTCCTGCCCCCGACGACCTCCTCGACGCCTCCGCCGTTGACTCTAGCCTTGTAGACGCTCGAGTACGGCGTGCTCGCCGTGAGGAACATGATCGTGGAGCCGTCGCTGCTCCAGACGTGGCCTGGGCTCGGCGTGGCGACCCTCAGGTCAGAGCCTATCGTCTGTCCGAGGCTCCTCCTGAGCGAACCCGTTATGTTCCGAGCCTCCCCGCCGCCAGCCGGCATGACCCAGATATTGTTGTCGACAGCATGCCCCTCAGGGTCGTCGTTGCCCGTGAATGCGAGTAGCCTGCCGTCGGGTGACCATGATACTTCTAAAGCGGCGTATCTCCCGTCAGTGACCTTCCTGAAGTCTCCGCCGCCCGCCGGGATCGTGTAGATGTCCCTGACCTCGCTCGTGTCCGCGTCCGGCTCCATGTTGGAGACGAAGGCCACGGTTTCCCCGTCGGGGCTCCAAGCCGCCGCGTCGACGTCAAACTCCCCCGACGTGAGCTGCCTCGGCCTCGATCCCGCCCTGACGGTGAAGAGGTGGACGCGTCTACCCTCGAAGGTGCCCATGCCGTTCGCCTTGTGCCTGATCCTCCTGATGACCTTGACGTCCGTCTCGGGCTTCTTCTCCGTCCAGACCTTCGAGGAGTATAGGATTCGCCTCGAGTCCGGCGCCCACTGGGGGTTTCCGACTCCCTCGTCGCTCCTCGTGACCATCCTCGCCTCGCCGCCGGAGGCTGGGATCACGTACAGCTTCGCCTTCTTCTCCTCGTCCCTGCCGGAGGAGAGGAAGAGGAGCCTGCGCCCGTCAGGCGACCACCGGGGGTAGGTGTCGCTCCCCTGCCCGTGCGTGAACTGCTTAGCCCCTCCTGAGGCGGTCTCCGCCATCCAGATGTGCCTCTCGTAGGAGTCCTTCTCGATGTTGATCTTGGATAGGACGAAGGCGACCCTCCGCCCGTCCGGCGATACCTGGGGGTCGGAGACGAACTGGAAGCCCCTGAGGTCCTCGACCCTGATCAGCCTAGGCGCCATGAACCATCAAGAAGGATCTGTGCACCGGCCTTTAACGTATTTCTCTGTTCCACTTCTACACTGAAATGGTCTCCAGTGAAAATGCTCGTATCAGGATTTTTACCTGAAAACCCTCATAGCGACAGGCGATTCGTAATGAAAACCCGGTCCCAGGCTACTGCTTTTAATACGAATCCCAATATCAATACCATGTCACGTGAAATTCCCTCGCCGGAGGAGTTCTTCGGCCACCAGATGGGGGCCGAGAGGAAGCTCGCCCGGTGGGACAGGATAGTCGAGTACTTCTGGGCCCTCTCCAAGTCGCCATGCGTCAGGGTGACCGAGCTGGGGAAGTCGACAGAGGGGAACCCCTTCCTCCTGGCCGTCATCTCCTCGCCCGAGAACCTCGCCGACGCCGACAGGATCAGGGAGGCGAGCCTCAGGATAGCCCACCCGAGGGGCCTCTCCGATTCGGAGGCTGAGACGATGATAGCCGAGGGGAAGACGGTGGTGGCGATGACGATGAGCATCCATGCCACCGAGGTCGGCGGAACCCAGATGGCGCCTGAGCTCGCGTATGAGCTCGCGACGCGCCCAGAGTACGAGGAGGTCAGGAGGAACACGGTCCTCCTCCTCTTCCCCTGCTTCAACCCCGACGGCCAGATCATGGTCACCGACTGGTACAATAGGTGGCTCGGAACAGAGTACGAGGGGTGCCCGCCGCCCTGGCTGTACCACAAGTACACGGGCCACGACAACAACAGAGACGCCATAACCCTCTCCATGCCTGAGAGCCGGATAGTGGCGCAGGTCATGTACAGGGAGTGGTTCCCTCAGGCGTACATAGACTTCCATCACATGGGGAGCTACGGCGCCAGGTTCTACATCCCGCCCTTCTCCAACCCCGTCGACGACAACGTCGAACCCCTCGTCTGGACGGAGCAGGAGCTCTACGGTGGGCTGATGCACGTCATGCTCGAGGCGGAGGGGAGGACAGGCGTCGAGTCCCAGGCCACCTACCCGGGCGAGTTCATGCCCACCTTCAACTACGTCCCGTGCTGGCACAACATCTGCGGGATGCTCACAGAGTCGGCGAGCGCCAACCTCGCCTCACCGATATACGTCCACTTTCACCAGCTCAAGCCGAGCAGCAGGGGGAGGCCTGAGTACAGGGCCCAGATGGGCTTCCCCCACCCCTGGCCTGGGGGCTGGTGGACGCTCAGGGACGTCGTGGAGCAGCAGAAGATAAGCGCCCTCGCGACCCTCGAGGCGGCGTCGAGGTTCAGGGAGAGGATACTGAGGAACATGTACGCGAAGGCGAGGCGCTCCATGGAGAAGGGGGCCGGGGAGGCGCCGTACGCCTTCGTGTTCGACCCTACCCAGCACGACGAGCTCACTGCCTTCAAGCTGCTCAGGTCCCTGATGGACATGGGCGTCGAGGTCTGCCGGAGCCAGCGCGAGTTCGTCGCCGACGGCGTCTCCTACCCACGCGGCACCCACGTGGTCTTCGTCTCCCAGCCGTCCAGGCCATACCTCCTCTCCCTGCTGAGGAGGACCTTCTACCACGTGGGCCCCTTCTCGAAGAAGCCCGACGGCTCGCCGATCATCCCCTACGACCTCGCGACGTACACGGTGCCTGAGTTCATGGGTGTCGGTGTCCGCGAGGTCGAGGCTCCCTTCCGGGGCGCGTTCGAGCCGCTCACCGGCCTGAGGTTCCCGAGGGGGGAGGTCGCCGCGGAGGCTCCCAACGGCTGGCTCCTCGACGGAAGGCTGAACGACGCCTTCGCCGCCGTCAACAGGCTCCTCCGCAGGGGGATCGAGGTCAGGAGGCTCCAGAGGGCCGTGACGGTCGGCGCCGAAACCTACTGCGCGGGCAGCTTCCACATCCCCATGGCCGACGCCAGGGGCGACCTCGAGAAGCTCTCCAGGCGGTACCACCTCGGATTCACCGCCGCCCCGCCGGGTGGCCTGGCATCGGCGCCTGTGAGGGCGCTGAGCGTCGGCGTCTACCAGCGCCTCTACGGTGGAAACGCCGACGAGGGCTGGACGAGGTGGCTCCTGGAGCAGTACGGCTTCAGGTACAGGACCGTCACCGACAAGGAGGTGAAGAAGGGGAGGCTGGCCGGGAGGTTCGACGCCATCATCCTCCCCTCCGACCCCAAGTGCATGATCCTCGGCGAGGGGATAGAGGAGTACTACGAGAAGAGGTTCCAGGGGACGCAGACCCTGCCCATCTGGCCGCCTGAGTACAGGAGCGGCCTCGGGAAGGAGGGGGTGGGGAAGCTCAGGGAGTTCGTCGAGGGTGGCGGTTCCCTCCTCTGCCTCGGTGAGGCCTCTGAGTTGGCGATAGACGAGCTGAAGCTGCCCGTCAGGAACGTCCTCTCGGAGGTGAAGCAGACGGAGTTCGTCTGCCCGGGTTCAACGCTCCACGTCAACGTCGAGCATGAGCATCCCCTCGCGTGGGGCGTCCAGGACGACCTGCTGATAATCTTCCGCAGCCACCCGGCCTTCGAGGTGAAGCCCCACGCCAGGAACGACGAGTACGCCGTCGTCCTCAGCTACCCGGACTCCAGGATAATGGAGAGCGGCTGGCTGGTCGGCGAGGAGAGGCTGGCGAGGAAGGCGGCCCTGGTCGAGGCGAAGCTGGGGAAGGGGCGCGTCGTGCTATACGGCTTCCCGCCACAGTACAGGGCGCAGAGCGACGCCGCTTTCAAGCTGCTCTTCAACGCCCTCCTGGGCTGACCCGTGAAATACCCCTTTTTTACCCTTATTTGCCCCATTTTTACATTCCCCGTCCCGTTCTTGCCGGCAGGCATCGGCGAAGACGTTTTATAGAGAACCTGAGGTAGCTAAGAGGAT
Source organism: uncultured Candidatus Bathyarchaeia archaeon (assembly GCA_964650675.1). Classification (GTDB taxonomy): domain Archaea; phylum Thermoproteota; class Bathyarchaeia; order TCS64; family TCS64; genus UBA8941. Next base: position 7,154 of record CAZYUK010000012.1, on the reverse strand, counting down.
GCGTGGTCAAATTGTCCGTGACTAGGTTTGCCAAGAAGGAGCTCCTCGCCATGGGCGCGGGGTCGGCGACCAGGGTGAGCTTAGGGCCCATCCCGGGAATGATCAACCTCGGCGCAGGCGACCCCGACTTCAACCAGCCCGAGTTCATAGACAAGGCGGTCTACGACGCGATGAAGGCAGGCCATACCCACTACGAGTTCGCCGGCGTCCCCGAGTTCAAGCAGGCGATCGCCGACTACTACGCCAAGTACGGCGTCAAGATCGACCCCAACACACAGATCTGCATCGAGTCTGGGGGGAGCCAGGCGATCTTCCACAGCTTCGGCGCCATCCTCAACCCCGGCGACGAGATACTCCTCATGGACCCCGCGTACCAGGGGTACACACAGCCGGCGGCCTACTTCGGCGCCAAGATTGTCAAGGCGCCGATGACCAAGGACAAGAGCGGCCTCTTCCGCCCCAACATGGAGAACATCAGGAAGGCTGTCACGCCGAAGACAAAGGCCCTCCTCATCTGCAACCCAGACAACCCCTGCGGGATCGTCTACACAGACAAGGAGCTGAGGCAGCTTGCGGAACTGGCGGTCGAGAAGGACTTCGTCGTCCTCTCGGACGAGATATACACCGAGTTCGTGTGGAAGAACAGGTTCATCCCCATAATGAAGTACCCGGGGATGGAGGAGAGGACGATGGCACTCATGAGCTTCAGCAAGACCTTCGCTTGGACGGGGTGCAGGGCGGGGTACATCATCGCCGGCCCGGAGCTCAGCAATGTAGTGAACGCGGTCCCGATAGGAATCATAGGGATGCCAGTGCCTTTCCAGTTCGCGGCCGCTAAGGCCCTGAGGGACGGCTGGGACTTCGTGGACAGCATGAGGAAGGAGTACAAGAGGCGCATAGAGTGGATGGTGCCCCGCCTCAACGAGATCGAAGGCATCAGGTGCCCGTACCCGGAGGGCGCCTTCTACCTCTTCCCAGACATAAGCGCCTTCAAGGTGCCGGCGGCGAAGTTCTGCGCAGACTTCTTCCAGCAGGAGAAGGTGAGGTCGGCCGCGGGCACACAGTACGGGCCGACAGGGGAGGGCCACTTCAGGCTCGCCCTCGTGGCGTCGATGAAGGACCTTGAGGACGTCTGCAACAGGCTGGAGCGCTTCGTCAAGAAGCTCAAGTAGGCTCGAACCCTACCCTTTTTTATGGAAAGCTGGGCGCCTATACCGGCGCCGACTCGTACACCTTCCCGACCTCGGCCACCGCGATCCTGTACGAGGAGTAGATTATTAGGCAGCCGATGACCGCGACGACGGTGGAGGCCGTTAACTCGTAGAGAGACCCTAGACCGAGGGCGCCGATGAGCGGGATGGGGGCATAGATGATGGCCACGGCGGCGAAGGCGACGAATATCCCGATGAAGCCCCCGATGGGAGTTATGAACCTCGCGCGCGGTATCTCCGTGAAGTCGGCGAACCTCGCCCCGATGGCTATGCCGATCGAGGCGGCCGTGGATATCACCGCCACGACGAAGACGGAGATCATCAAAAGGAGCTCCGGGCCCATCCTGACTATGAATATGACCGCGGCCAGCAGGACGGCGGTGAAGGCATAGGCGACTAGGAGGGAGAAGGCGAGCTTCGCCCGTGTCAGCTCCCTGGGGGACAGGGGTGAGGCCCTGAGGTTGACGAAGGCGCCTCCCTCCTGGCCGATCGAGGTGGCTGCGAGGAAGTAGGCGAGGAACATCACCCCCATCCCCGGGGCGGAGAAGAAGGCGAGCCTCTCCCAAAGCGGCGCAGACTCGCTGAAGACGTCGGCCACATTCGTGTTGATGAGGCTCGCCGCCAGCATGAGGAATGGGAAGGCGAGGAAGGTCACCATCTCGCGGCGCCTCAACAGCCCCTTCAGGTCCTTCCTTATTATCGCCGACTCGACGCCTGTGAAGCCGATCATCCCGCCGCCGGCGAGAGGCCGAGACTTGCCTCCGAACCTCACCGAGGCCTCCTCCTGAACCCAGTTCCTGCTCCTCGTCCACGTTCCCAGCGACATAAACACCGCCGTCAAGGCGACGCTGAGCCCACCATAGAGTGCCAGCCCCGCCGTGTCTCCCGCGAGATAGCTGAAGATCGCGAAGCTTGGCCACAGGGGAGGGACGAACCACGCCGCTCCGACCACGGTGTAGAACCACGCCGAGAGCTGCAGGAGCACATTGTAGTTGAATACCAAGTTGAAGACTATGAGGAGCAGGACGGTGAGGACGATGCGGCCAATCATCGCTGTCCTCCCTCCCCTCCTGGAGAGGCCGGAGGAGGCCTTGTTTAGGACCGCCCTGACTATCTCGACGCTGAAGCTTCCCATGAAGGCGCTCAGGATGCCGACGACCAGCGTCAGGACCCACGCAGCAACAGAACCACAATATACGCCGACGCCCAGCGCCGCCCCGTACATCACACCGAGCATGGCCAGGCAGAAGTAGAGCGTCGCAAGAGTCGAGCCGAGCACGTACTCCATGGGGCTTATCGGCAGCCAGTTGATCATGTCGAGGCTGACGCTGTAGGCCGACTGGTTCAGCTCGAACATGAGGCCGTACATGAAGCAGAAGAGGGCAGTGGCGGCGGGTATGAAGAACAGGAACTGCGTGAAGTAGGGTGCCACGTAGGCCACAGGCAGGTCGAGGTAGGAGAGGAGCCAGTATGCGCCAACGGCGAAGACGCCGAAGAACGCCGCTCCAAGGATTGTGTTGACGAGCCTGGGCAGCGCGCCACCGGTCTCCCTCGTCCACGTCCGCTTCCCCCTGCTGGAGGCTACCGCGAAGATCTCACCGATCTTCCACGCCACCTTGATGTTCAAGCTGTGTCACTTCGTGAGGGCTTCGACTATGGGGCCGATCTCGGCGCCGCCCGTCAGGCTGAGGAAGACCTCCTCCAGACTGCCGCCGCTCCTGCCGCCAAGCTTCCTGAGCTCCGTGGGGGTGCCCTCCACCAGCTTCCTGCCATGGTCGATGATGCATATGCGGTCGCAGATGGCGTCGGCGATCTCCATGATGTGTGTGCTGAATATCGTGGTGACCCCCTCCTTGGCGAGGCTGTGCAGGAGGTCCTTCATTATCTTCGCCGACTTGGGGTCAAGTCCTCCCAGGGGCTCGTCCAGTATCAGGAGCCTCGGCTTCGCCAGGAGGGCACCGATGATCGCCATCTTCTGCTTCATGCCGTGGCTGAAGCCCCCCATCATCACGTTCTCTTGCCCCGTGAGCTCGAACGCCTCGTAGAACTCGCTCACCCTGTCCTGTTGGGCCCTCGGGTCGATGCCGTGGACCGTGCAGAGGAACTCGATGTACTCGTTCGCCGTCAGGAACTCGTACAGGCGGGGCGTCTCCGGGACGTATCCGATGAGCCTCTTCACCTCGATGGGCTCCCTCTGAGGGTCGTGGCCGAGGATGCTGATGCTTCCGCTGTCGGGCTTGACGAGGCCGATCATCATCTTCATCGTCGTGGACTTGCCGCTGCCGTTGGGGCCTAGGAAGCCGTAGATCGTCCCCTCGGGTATGACCATGTCGAGGGAGTCCACCGCCTGCGTCTCTCCGAAGCGCTTGGAGACCTTGCCGAGAATCACGGCGTCATACAATCCAGGCACCCTTCATCAGTCTTCTAGAGGATGTCACTATTAGAGGTGCCGTTTTTCCGGGGAGAACAGCAAGTACTCTGCCGGGACAGGTGCGCTGACGACGTTTCTCGCAGCCTTTTATAGCCTCGGCTCCGAGATCATCTCATCCGGTGATCTGCATGAAGACGATGGATAACCTTAGGGACGCCTTCGCGGGGGAGTCCCAGGCGAACAGGAGGTACCTCGCCTTCGCGAAGAGGGCCGATCAGGAGGGCTACCCCCAGGCGGCGAGGCTCTTCAGGGCGGCCGCCGAGGCTGAGACGGTCCACGCCCATAACCACCTCCGCGTGATGGGCGGGATAAGATCGACGCAGGAGAACATCCAGGAGGCTCTAGGCGGGGAGACCTTCGAGTTCACAGAGATGTATCCGGGATACATCAAGACTGCGGCGGCCGAGGGGAAGAAGGACGCCGAGTGGAGCTTCAGCGTCGCCAACAAGGTCGAGGAGATCCACGTCGGGCTCTACGGCAAGGCGGCCGACGCCCTGAAGGCGGGGAAAGACGCGCCGAAGGTCGATTACTACGTCTGCGGCGTATGCGGCAACACCGTGGAGGGGCAGGCGCCGGACAGGTGCCCCATATGCGGTGCGCCGAAGACGGCCTTCAAGCTGATCCTCTGACCTCCTTTCCTTTATTCGCTATTTTCAACTCTTCCCCTTGAGCCGCTCCGCCGTCGCTCGGGCCATTTCAAGGGGCGGGTTTACGTCCTCAGGTATCGGGCACCTGTAGACCCTGCCCTTCATCTTCTCCTCGTGCTCCTCCTTCGCCCTCCCGAGGAGCTCGGGCCTCGTGAGGAGGTCGAGGGCCGAGCCAGCCATAGTCTTTGCCGCGAATATGAGGCTCTTGTGCCCTATGCTCGTGCCGCTGCACGAGACCGCCTGCCAGCTGTGTCCAGGGGCGCCTAGGACGAAGGTGGTGGTTCCGAACTCCATGGTCGGCGTCTTCCAGCTGACGTCGCTCACGTCGGTGGAGCCGCCCGAGACCTCGCCCTCGTTCCAGGGGTCGAGTATGTCGGTGACTAGGTCGACGTCCACGTACCTCTCCCAGTTGGGCAGCTTCGCCTTCCTCAGGCTGTCGATCTTCTGCTCCCTAGGCACCGTCTCAGCTATCCTCCTGGCGAAGGCGAGCTCCTCCCCGGTGTACGACGGGGCTCCGACCTCGCGCATGTTGCCCACCACGACGCCGCTCAGGGTCTTGCTCGGCAGCAGGTTGTAGATGCCGGCGATGAACTCGACCCTGAGCCTCGTCTCGGTCATCATGGCCGCCCCATCCGCTACCTTGAGCACCCTCGCATAGATCGGCTCGAGCTGGTCACGCTCCGGGGCGCGTATGTAGTACCAGCTCCTCGCGTAGTCCGGCACCACATTCGGCTGCCCACCCCCCTCCTCGATCACGTAGTGTATGCGCGCCTTGTCTATGACGTGCTCCCGGAGGTAGTTGACCCCGACGTTCATGAGCTCCACCGCATCCAGCGCGCTCCTGCCCTGCTCCGGGCTCCCGGCTGCGTGGCTCGTCTTGCCGTAGAAGTGGAACTTGACGGAGTTGACCGCCGTGCTGCTGGACAGGCTCGCCGTGTTGACACTACTCGGGTGGTGGCTGAGGCAGGCGTCCACGCCGTCGAAGCAGCCCGCCCGGACCATGAAGACCTTGCCGTCGTAGTTCTCCTCCGCGGGCGTGCCGAAGCACTTCACCGTCCCGGGCAGCCCCTCCTCATCGAGGGCGTGCCTGACAGCGATCGCCGCGCCGACAGCCGTCACGCCGTGGATGTTGTGGCCGCATCCGTGCCCAGGCGCGCCCTCCCTGAGCGGCTCCTTGTAAGGCACCCTCCCGTTGCTTATCCCCGGAAGGGCGTCGTATTTCCCCATGAGGCCGACGACCGGCTTCCCCCCACCCCATGTGGCGACGAACGCCGTGGGCATGCCGGCGACGCCGCGCTCAACCCTGAAGCCATGCCTCTCCAGCTCGTCCGCGAGGAGCCTGGAAGACCTCTCCTCGACGAGGCCGAGCTCGGCGTACTCCCAGATCTGGTCGCTGAGCCAGATCAGCCTCTCCCTGTTACCATCAATCCAGCCCCATGCCCTCTCCTTCAATCGGGACACCAGTGGCTGATCGATGGCCCATGAATAGTTAAAATGGTAACCTGCCGCTCGCTGGGGCTCTGCATCGGAAGAGGCTGCGCGCGCGTATGCAATGCCTCCAGAGTCGCCTATGTTTAGGAAGCCTTAAACCGCTCCATGAGGGTTGACGTAAAGACTTCGGTTGGACATCGAGCCTATCTCGCTTGCACTGCTTTCGGTCGGACTCTCCATGGATGTCCTGTCCGTGGCGGCAGCCACCGGCTTCGGAATGGGCAGGATGACGGGGAGGCAGATGACCAGGCTCGCAACGTCGTTCGGGGCCTTTCACGTCTTCATGCCGGTCCTGGGCTGGGCGGCTGGGACAGCGTTCGTCGACCTCATCTCAGGATACGACCACTGGGCGGCCTTCCTCCTTCTCGCATTCGTCGGCGGGAGGATGCTCCTAGAGGCGGCCAGGGACGGCAGAGAGGTCGACTCCTCCAGGATACTGGGGAACTCGAGCCTCCTCCTATTCAGCGTGGCCGTCAGCATAGACAGCGTCGCAGTGGGCCTCTCCTTCACCCTCGAGAAGGTTTCCGTGCTGGTGCCGGCTCTCGTGATAGGGGCGACGGCCTTCGCCTTCACCTACATCGGCGTCGCCCTCGGCAGCAGGATAGGCGGAAAGATCGGCAGGTGGGCGCAGGTCGCCGGCGGCTTCATCCTGATTGGGATAGGGCTCAGGGTCCTTGTAACCCATGTGATGTAGAGGGGTGACAGCTATCCCTGCGCCTTCTCGGCGGCGACCCTCGCGATCTCAAGAGGCGGCTGCACCTCAGCCGGTATCGGGCTGACGTAGCTCCTCCCCTTCAGCCTGCCGGCGTGCTCCTCCTTCGCCCTCCTGA
>CAZYUK010000012.1:0-534 GCA_964650675.1 uncultured Candidatus Bathyarchaeia archaeon | reverse complement strand
CAGCTCTGGGTCCGCGACGAGGTCCAGCCCCGCCCCGGCGATGGTCTTCGCAGCGAAGACGAGGCTCTTGTGGGCTATGGTGCTTCCGCTGCAGGCGACGAACTGCCAGCTGTGGCCGGGGGCGCCGAGGACGTTCAGCGTCGTGCCGAACTCCGTTGTGGGCGTCTTCCAGCTTACGTCGCCTACGTCTGAGGAGCCCGCCTGCACCTCCCCCTCGCCCCACGGGTCAAGCACATCGGTTGGGAGGTTGACGTCCACATACCTCTCCCAGTCGGGGACCTTGAGCTTCCTGAGGCCGTCTATCTTCTGCTCCCTCGGGAAGGTCTCCGCTATCTTGGCGGCGAAGTCAAGCTCCTCCTGAGTGTAACTCGGCGGTTCTACTTCCCTCATGTTCTTCACGACGAGCTCTGCCAGGGTCCGGCTCGGGATGAGGTTGTATATGCCGTCTATGAACTCGACCCGTAGCCTCGTCTCCGTCATGAGCGCCGCGCCCTCGGCTATCCTCAGTATACGCCTGTAGATAGGCTCGAGCTG
>CAZYUK010000011.1:0-15942 GCA_964650675.1 uncultured Candidatus Bathyarchaeia archaeon | reverse complement strand
TGTTCAACCTGAGCCTGAGCCGCCTCAGGGAGTACTACGCGGACCAGCACAGCGCCTCCGTCGTCACCGATGGAGGCAGGAAGCTCTCCGGGGCACTCGCGAAGATATCGACGAGCACGTTGAGGGGGCGGACGGACTCGGGCAGCAGATTCTCATCCGGTGGCTTCAAGGCTCTACTCATATCGGATCCCGATCGCGCGGCTCAGGATGTTGCGGAGCTCCGTGAACTTGGACACGGCTCGTCCGGCCTCGTCGACGAGATACTCTCCAGGAAGGTGTCAACGGGCGAGAGCTTCGCCGAACTCTTCAGCACCCACCCCAACATAGTGAAGAGGCTCAGGGCTCTCCGGTCCTAGCCCCCGCTGATCCCTTTCAGTGTGGCAACATCGTCTTCGAGCTCGCCGAGTAGCCTTCTGTTGTAGATGGCGGCGGCCGGGTGGTAGAGCGGGAGGAGGACGGCGTCGCCCCAGGTGAATCTGACTCTGACCGGCTTCCCGTGGGCGTCCCCTATTTTGATTTTCTTCAGATTTAACTTCTTGAAGAAGTATTCTATCGCGCTGTTGCCCATCGGGGCCACGACCCTGGGCCTTATTATCCCTAATAGCCTCTCTAGGTGTCCCGAGCAGACCTCGACCTCGGCCCCCTTAGGCTTCCTGTTCTTGGGGGGCCTGCAGTTGACGACGTTCGTGATGTAGACGCCTTCACGCGTTAGCCCGGCATCCTCGAGCATCCTGTCCAGAAGCTTGCCCGCAGAACCGACGAAGGGCCTCCCCAGCTCATCCTCCTTCCTGCCCGGGGCCTCCCCGACGAGGACGACGGCGGCGTCGAGGTCCCCCTCCCCCATCACCTTCCTCGAGGCGCCTTGGCAGAGGCCACACCCGCCACAGCCCATGACCTCTTCCCTCAGTGCCTCCATGAGCTCCTCCTTCGTCGCCTTCATGGCCGAGCCGAGTCCCAGATACTAGATGACCCCCATCTCTCTAATCTTTTTAATCTCGGCGTCGCTCAGCCCCAGAACCTCCCTCAGGATCGGCTCCGTGTCCGCCCCGAGGCTGGGAGCCGGGCCCCTAGGCCGTGGGTCCGTCTCTGACATCTTCACCGGGTTCCCCTGCAACCTCACCTGTCCCAGGCCCGGCTGGTGGAGGCCGACGACCATCCCCCTGGCCCCCGAGATGTGGGGGTCCTCCGAAGCGTCCTTGACGTCGTAAATGGGGCAGGAGGGCACCCTGCTCTCATTCAGGAGGGCCACGATCTCGTCCCTGCCCTTATTCGAAGTCCAACTCCCGATGATCTCCTTGAGTGCGGCGTTGTTCTCGACCCTGAGCTTGTTCGAAGTGAACCTCCTGTCTCCGCTCAGCCTCTCCAAATCGGCGGCAGCCAGGAAGCGCTCCCATATGGCGTCGTTGGCGACTGCTATGACGACCCAGCCGTCACGGGCCCTGAAGGTGTCGTAGGGGTAGATGAACTCGTATCGGTTCCCGATCCTCCCAGGCACCTCCCCCTCGACGAAGTATTTCTGGGGGATGTTCTCCAGGGCGGCGTAGACCGAGTCGACGAGGGCGACATCGACCAGCTGCCCCCTACTCGTCCTCTCCCGGATGTTGAGGGCCGCCAATATGCCGACGCAGCAGAATAGGGAGCTGAGGACATCGCCTATCGCGGTGCCTGACCTCGTCGGAGGGGAGTCCGGCCAGCCCGTTATGCTCAGGAGGCCTCCCATCGCCTGCCCTATGATGTCGTAGCCCGGCCTCCCCCTGTAGGGTCCCGTCTGGCCGAAGCCCGAGATCGCGGCGTAGATCAGGCGCGGGTTCTCCTCCTTGAGCGCCTCATACCCTAACCCTAGTTTGTCCATCGTGCCCGGGCTGAAGTTCTCGATGAGGACGTCGCACCTTTTCACGAGATTCTTGAAGACCTCTACACCCTCCGGGCTCTTCAGGTTGACCGTAATGCTCCTCTTCCCCCTGTTGAGGTTGACGTAGTATAGGCTCTCGCCTTCCTTGAACGGCGGAAACTCCCTCGAATCGTCGCCCCTGCCCGGCATCTCGAGTTTGATGACGTCGGCGCCCATGTCGGCCAGGAGCATGCTGCAGAAAGGGCCGGCGAGGACCCTGCTCAGGTCGAGAACCCTTATCCCGAGGAGGGCGTCAGGCTTCGAATTCATGCAAACGATTAGTCTCTGGAACGTAAAAAGGTGAGGTCCGCGAGGTCAAAATATTTTTATATATCGCTACACTGGAGTGTAGCGATTCATTTGCGTAGAGGCATACTCATCATCAAGGACCCCGAGGTGGCGAAGCTGATGGCCGACGACACGCGTCGACGCATGCTCCACCTGCTGCGTCACCAGGAGATGTCGGCGGCGGACCTGGCAAAGGCTCTGGAAAAGAACTACTCCAGCGTCATGCATCATCTGAACCTCCTGAGGGAGGCCGGCCTCGTCGAGGAGACCAGGGAGGAGAAGGTCAGGAACATGGTCCAATCCTACTACCGGGCGACGGCACGCAAGTTCATCATCTCGTACTCCCTCACGGAGGCGCTCGCCAGGGACGAGGACTATTCCACCTGGCGAGAGGACACGCTCCAGCGGATGGTTGAGGGCCTAGAGACCTTCTCCATAGAGATCCCGGAGGGTCGACGCGCACGCGTCACGGAGCTTGTGGACACATGCTCGGAGAGGGAGAAGATGGCGATAGAGGAGGTCGTCGAGCAGCAGACCGACCCAGGCAAGCTCGACAGGCATGCAGAGAGGGCGCTCATCCAGCTCATGGCGAACCTCAAGCTGTCCAACGACGAGGAGTACTCCTCCGCGATACGCGAGTTGAGTAAGCTGATCGGCGTCTAGGAGACGTATGCGGATGCAGGAAGGGCGACAGAGGGGGAGCCGGCCCGATAAGAGGGGCGTCGGCAGCTTCAGGCGAATGATGAGCTACATAGCCCCCTACTGGCAGTTCAAGGCGGCTATGGCCCTGATCGTTTTCTCGACCTTCCTCGATGTCCTGACGCCGAGCATCATCGGCAGCGTCATTGACCTCATAGATAACATCGTGTCAGGCGGGAGCCTAAAGTTGTGGGAAGGCGGAGTAGCCGGATTAATACTTAAACCAATCGCAGATTGGGTTTCGACGTTGTTCGGGTTCAGCGTCGGTTATTCGATGCTCGGTGTTTTCATCATTAGCCTCATCTTCGTCGCTGGCGGTGTCGCCATTTTGAACTACGTTGTACGGTACGGCACAGCCTGGTTCAGCCAGAAGGGCTCATACGAGATGAGGAGCGACATGTACAACAGCCTCCTGGAGCAGTCCTTCAGCTTCTACGACACACAGAGGACCGGGCAGCTCATGGCCCGCGCCACGGGCGACATAGACCAGATACAGAGGTTCTACGACTTCGGGCTGAGGGCCATCGTCTCGACCATCGTCCTCGTGGCGCTGGTCATGTGGAACCTGTTCAGTATGAACGTCTTCCTGACGTTACTCGTGTTGGCCATACTGCCCTTCATCTTCGTCACGATGCTCATGTTCGGTCGCAGATCCTTCCCCGTCAACCAGGCGATGAGGCAGCAGTACGGCGACATAACCAGCGTTTTCCAGGAGAACCTGATGGGGCTGAGGGTCGTCCGGGGCTTCGCCCAGGAGGGGCAGGAGGAGAGGAAGCTTGAGCGTGAGCTCGACAAGTACTTCGACTTCCACATCCTCTCCGCGAAGTACCGAGCCTTCTACCTGCCCCTGGCGACGCTCATCACAGCCATCGGCTTCGTCATCATCCTCTGGTACGGGGGAAACCAAGTAGTGACCGGAGCCCTCAGCCTCGGGGCACTCGTCGCCTTCTACTTCTACGTCCAGCGCATCTCCCAGCCGGTCAGGATGCTCGGCCAGATCTCGAACATGTTCCTCAGGGCCAACGCGGCCGCCGGGCGGGTCTTCGAGACCATCGACGCCGAGGTGGCGGTCCACGACAGGCCCGACGCGGTGGAGATCAATGAGCTCGAGGGGCACGTCCAGTTCGAGCACGTCAGCTTCGGCTACGACGAGCAGAACCCTGTGCTCAGGGACATCAACCTCGACGTCAAGCCGGGCACAACCGTCGCCATTCTGGGGGCCACGGGCAGCGGTAAGAGCAGTATAATCAACCTCATCCCGAGGTTCTACGACGTCAACAGCGGCTCGATAAGGATCGACGGACGCGACGTCCGGGACTACAAGATAAAGTCTTTGAGGGAGCACATAGGCATAGTGAGGCAGGAACCCTTCATATTTAGCACAACGTTCAAGGAGAACATCGCGTATGGCGTAGAGAATGCCAGGATGCAGGACATCGAGGCGGCGGCGAGGCGGGCGAACATCCACGACTACATAGCATCCACGCCTAAGGGGTACAACACGGAGATCGGGGAGAGGGGCGTCACCGTCTCGGGCGGCCAGAAGCAGCGCATCGCCATCGCACGAGCACTGCTGAAGAACCCCAAGATCCTGATCCTCGACGATTCGACGAGCAGCGTCGACACCCAGACCGAGCACGAGATCCAGAGGGCTCTCGACGAGCTCCTCGAGAACCGCACCACCTTCATAATCACCCAGAGGCTCAGCTCGATCAAGAAGGCAGGCTACATCGTGGTCCTGGACAACGGCGTGATAGCCGAGGAGGGGACACACGACGGGCTGATGGCCCGCGATGGCATCTACAGGAGGCTCTACGAAACGCAGGTCTCCGGCGGCGAGAGGGGGGAGTTCGACTAGGATGGGCATGCATGGGCCGGGCGGCCACATGGGCTTCCACGGCATGGCCGCCGACGATGACGAGGAGAGGATGCGGCAGGTGCCCGACTCCGTCCTGGCCATGAGGATGCTCAGGTACACCCTCAGGTACAGGAGGAGGGCGGTCCTCATGTTCGCGGCTGTGCTCATCACCACGGCCCTCAACCTCCTCCCACCGCTGCTGTACGGCGCCGCATTAGATGAGTACATTCCGAGGCTTGACATGGTCGGCCTGACCCTGATTGCGGTGGGGTACGTGGTCGTCAGCCTGGCCACTTACGCCTCCCAGTACGTCCAGAACTACCTCCTTGAGTGGCTGTTCGGCAGGATGGAGTACGACATGCGTTGGGACATATTCGAGCACCTCCAGAAGCTCTCCCTCCGCTACTACGCGGACAAGGAGGCAGGGAGCATCGTCAGCAGGGCCACCAACGACATCGACAAGATATCTGAGCTCATCTCATCGGGGCTCATCACAGTCGTGGCGGACCTGCTCACGTTGGTGGGGATAACCGTCATCATGTTCTCGATCAACCTGAGGCTCAGCCTCGTCAGCTTCGCCATCGTGCCGATCATGGTGGTCTGGATGGTGGTCTGGGGCAAGCGTGTCCGCACAGTCTACAGGGAGACGAGGAAGTCGATAGCCAGTGTGTCCGCCCAGATGGAGGAGTCTGTGAGCGGCATCAAGGAGATACAGAGCTTCAGCAAGGAGGACGAGACCAAGAGGGAGTTCCAGCAGGTCAACGAGACGAACATGGCAGCCAACGTCGAGGCCGGGCGGGTGATGTCCGCCTTCTTCCCGACCGTCACCTTCTTCACCTCCGTGGGACAGGCCCTCGTCCTGTGGTTCGGGGGCAACGACGTCATACAGGGGGTGGTGACCATTGGCACCCTCTTCATCTTCATGAGCTACATAACCAGGTTCTTCCAGCCGATACAGGACCTCAGCAACTTCTGGAACAGCGTCCAGTCAGCCCTGGCCGCCTCTGAGCGCGTATTCGGCATCATCGACACGCCCGTCGAGATCACAGACGCCCCGGACGCCTACGAGCTCGGAACGATCGAGGGCAGGATCGTGTACGACCACATGACATTCGGCTACGACAAGGCGAACCCGGTCCTCAGGGACATCGACTTGGTGATAGAGCCCAACACCACCATCGCCTTCGTCGGACCCACAGGCGTCGGCAAGACCACGATGATAAACCTCCTGTACAGGTTCTACGACCCGACGGAGGGCAGAATCTCGGTTGACGGCCACGACCTCAGGGGGGTCAAGATAGAGTCGCTGAGGACGCAGATGAGCATAGTCCTTCAGGACCCGTTCCTCTTCAGCGGGACGATAATGGATAACATCCGCTACAGCCGGCCGACCTCAACCGACGAGGAGGTGATCTCGGTGGCGAAGGCGATAGGGGCCCACGACTTCATCATGCGCCTCCCGGAGGGCTACCAGACAGAGGTCAAGGAGCGCGGGGGAAGGCTCAGCGTGGGGCAGAGGCAGCTCGTCTCCCTCGCAAGGGCCCTCCTCGCGAACCCCAGGATCCTCATAATGGATGAGGCCACGAGCAGCATAGACGCCTACACCGAGCTAATCATACAGAGGGCGATAGACAACATACTCAAGGGGAGGACGGCGATAATCATCGCCCACAGGCTCTCCACCGTCAGGAACGCCGACCAGATAGTGGTGCTCGAGGGCGGGAGAATAGTGGAGAGGGGGACACACGCCCAGCTCCTCAGGAGGGGCGGCCTCTACAGGAATCTGTACGAGATGCAGTTCAAGACCGAGCCCGAGATCCAGAGGCCGAACGGCCTGCAGGAGGTCGCCAGGGTGTCGGGCAACGGGTAAAGCATTTCAGCCCAGCCCACTCATCTTCTTTCGGCATGGATCCAAGCAAGCCCAGGCCCGCGTTCAAGGTCTGGATGGAGACCGATGAGGGCTATGTCTTCGGCCCCGGCGTTTACAGCCTCCTCAAGAGGCTCGAGGAGATGGGGACCCTCAAGGAGGCCGCCGCCTCCCTAGACATGTCGTACAGATACGCCTGGGGTCTCATCAAGAAGGCCGAGGGGAAGCTCGGGGCGCCTCTGATTTCGGCACATAAGGGAGGCAGGCACGGCGGTGGCGGCGTGGAGCTGACAGACTTGGGGCGCCGGTACCTGCTTGAGTTCACACGGCTGAGGGAGCAGGTATCCAGCCTCTCGATGGACCACCATACCGAACCCAGCCACCTCGACGGCGTTCTGGTTAAACTCGTTGTCGAGGACGACGTGCCCGTGGCGTTCATCCGGCCCGATTCCGCCGCCTTCAAGGTAACGCTACCAATCGGGGGTTTGGAGGGGGGGATCCGGATCGGGGATGAGGTTACCCTGATATTCAGGGCGAAGTCCCTCGGTGCAGGCGGGTCTCAACTATCTAGTTCTTGATGAAGTATCTGGAGATATTGATCGTACCTCCCCCTCTGGGCGAATCCCTCGTCTGTCATGTTGTAGAGGCAACGCAGGTCACCGGATTGTGGATCCGCTCTGGTGATGAGGTTTAGGTCGCATAGACCATTCAGGTGGGTGTAGACGTTGCGGACTTCGTTGTCGTCGATGTATGTGTGGAACTGGTCTCTGAGCGTCTGCCAGATGTTGTATCCGTAGGATTCCCTGCTATTCTCGTGGTTGTAGCAGATTATCGCCATAATCTTCTTCTTGGTTGCGCCGCAGGTTCCCACAGGTTTGGGCATCCGCTCTCCTCGAAACGCTTATAAGAGACGCTGGTATTTATAATTTACGACTGGATAAAATATCCATACCAGTCTTCTCTCGAACACATCCAAACCGAGGGGAGAATGTATGAAAAAGACTCTGGAACAGGAACAAAACTGCCCTAGATGCGGCAGGGGCGAGGTCATCACCGACCCCGATAACGGCGAGCGCGTATGCGCCCAATGCGGGCTGGTCATAGAGGACGATATAATTGATCGCGGCCCTGAGTGGAGGGCATTCACAGTATCAGAGAAGAACGACAGGAGCAGGACGGGGCTCGGCACTTCGCTCACCCTCTACGACAAGGGGCTATCCACCGTCTTCAAGGGCGACAGGGACGCCTCAGGCAGGCACCTCGATGCTGAGACGAAGCTCAAGATGGACCGGCTTAGGCGCTACGATAACAGGTCGAAGTTCGACCAGACGTGGCGGAGGAACCTGAGCATTGCGATGGCGGAACTCGACAGGATGGCCGTGAAGCTTCACGTACCTCCGAACGTGAAGGAGCACGCCGCGCTGATCTACCGCAAGGCGCTGAGGAAGGACCTGGTGAGGGGGCGCTCAATAGACGCCTTCGTCGCCGCGTCGTTATACGCGGCTTGCCGCGCCGCCGAGGTGCCTAGGCCGATACAGAAGGTCACGGAGGTGAGCACGAGGGACCACTCCGAGGTCGCCAGAACATACAGGCTACTGATCAAGGAGATGAAACTCAGGATGCCTGTAGATAGTCCAATGAAGTTTGTTCCGAGCATAGCGTCGAGGCTGAGGCTGAGGCAGGAGACCGAGATCAAGGCCATCGAGATACTTATGAAGGCTAAGGCGAGGCAGGGACTGACCGGCAAGGACCCCAGGGGCTTAGCGGCGGCGGCTCTCTACATGGCCTGCCTCGACAACAATGACAGGCGGATCCAGAAGGAGGTCGCCTTCGCCGCGGGGACGACCGAGGTCACGCTGAGGAACCGCCTTAGGGGCCTCGAGGAATCCGTCGGCGTCGATGGACAGATGGCTGCGCAGCATGAGGTAACGCCGCTGACGTCAAACTGACCTCTTTTCCTCTACGACGCCGTAGGTTTAAACGAGCCTCTGTAAGTTGAGGGCTAGAGGGGCTTCACCTAACCTTTTTTTAGGTCGTGCCTCCGATCCAGCCATGATCAGCATCATGGGAGAGGATGGGCGGGAGTCGAAGCCGACGCTGAAGGAGATCTTCCGCAGGAACAGGCTTCTGTTTCAAGCCGTTATGATCTTCCCTGTCGTCGGCATCATCGTGGCGATGGTCATCCTCTATATGCACCCTTCTAGGAACCTTCCGCTCCAGATGGCTCTCATGGTTTTCCTTCTCGTCCAGTACGTAGTATCTGTTTTTATTATATCGAGGAAGATGGACGCCCTTATATCGTCTTGAACATCATTTGAGTCGTCAACCAGATCGCGTAGGAACATAGTAGGGCAATTGACCTCCGAGTTTGGGGGAAATCCGGGAGTGAATCTAGCCTGAAAAAAGAACAATGTCACGTCTGTCGAGCTTCTTCATGGTAGATGTCGCGCATTTGTGGGTAGCCTTAAAGGTGCAAAACTATATATGCGAAATGGACGATGTTAAGAAGAAAAAGGTGAGGAAACGAAAATGACTACTAGGACTCTCACCCCGGAAGAATTGCGGAGGGGCTGAGATGGTGGACGCTATTATTTCCTATGCGATCATACTCGTCGCGAGTGTCGCGGCCGCCGCCTGGATGATGATCCATGGTTCCACCATTAATGCCTCCGCCGAGGTCGAGGGGAAGGGCGCATCCGTGTGGGGCGTCTCCTTGTTCACCTTCGGCGTATTCACCGTGGTCCTGAACGTCCTGTTCATGATATTGGTAATAATGGGAGGAGGTGAAGGAATGATCCCTGAGGCTGCTTGGCCATTCCTGACCGGCGCGTTGACCATGATAGGGGCAGGATTCGCCGCCGCCCTATGCATCATGGTCGCCGCGAAGGCGGGGTCCGAGATGTTGACGCAGAGGCCCGAGCTATCCATCTGGTCCCTGCTCTTCGTCGCTCTCGGCGAAGGCTTGGCCATCTACGGCCTGATCGTAACCATCCTGATGGTTAGCGGTTAGGCGAACAGGGAGCGGAGCCGCTCCCCCTAATTTTCATATGCTTGACGTTTCAACTCGGTATCATCTTCCACGTAATATTAATTGAATGTGTAAACATACACGGGAAACCTTTTTAATAATTAACTAGAACGATTACATATGCTGGTGGTCCTCGACGAGGCACCAAGCTTGGATGGTAAAGAACGTTGAAGTTCAAAGCCTTCGTCTACGTCACCCTCAAGGCCGGCTACTCCGACCCTGAGGGGGAGACGACGGCCCATGCCCTGAAGGGGCTGGGCTACAAAGTTTTTGACGTTCGGTCGAGCAAGGCATACGAGGTCGTTTACGAGGCCAGGGACCGGGCTGAGGCTGAGAGGCTCGTTGACGAGATGTGCCGGAGGCTTTTAACGAACCCGACAAAGGATGACTACAGGTTTGAGATAAGTGAGACGCGATGAGCCGCATAACCCGGAGCCCGCACCACTTCGAGCACTATGATATAGACCTCCTCAACGCTTCAGACGAAGAACTGAGGGAGATCAGCAGAACCTTAGGGCTCGGACTAAGCATCGAGGAACTAAGGTACATCAGGGATCACTATGTTATCAGCGAGAAAGTGGCGACTGACGTTGAGCTCCAGACCTACGATCAGACGTTCAGCGAGCACTGCAGCCACAAGACATTCAAGGGGCTGATCAGGACCCCCGAGGGCGACGTGGACGGCCTCATGAGGACGTACATCAGGAGGGTGGTCGAGGAGCTAAAGCCTTCATGGTGCTATAGCGTCTTCGAGGACAACGCGGGCATCATCGACTTTGTGGGAGACTTTGCTGTCGCCGTCAAGGTCGAGACGCACAACCATCCCTCTGCGATTGAACCGTTCGGCGGGGCAGCCACAGGGCTCGGCGGCGTCATCAGGGACATCCTCGGCGTCTGGGCGAACCCCATAACCTGTACAGACGTCCTCTGCTTCGGGCCATTGAACTATCCTTGGGAGAGGTTGCCCGAGGGGGTGAAGCATCCTTCATACATCTTCAGTGGCGTCATCGACGGCATCGGGAGCTACGGGAACAGCATAGGCATCCCCACCGTGAACGGTGCTACAGTCTTCGATGAGGACTATACTGGTAACGTCGTCGTCTACGCCGGCTGCCTTGGCATCTTGAGGAAGGACCAGTACATCAGGAACCTGAAGCCGGGCGACTACGTCGTGCTTGCGGGCGGCAGGACAGGACTCGACGGCATCCACGGCGTGACGTTCGCCTCGGCGGAACTGACGAAGGAGTCTGAAGAGGTTTCGCGGCCGGCTGTGCAGATCGCAAACCCCATCGAGGAGGAGAAGCTGAAGAGGGCGATAGAACAGATCAGTGAGCTGAGACTCGGCTCCGCCATCACTGACATCGGCGGCGGCGGGCTGAGCTGCGGCGTCTGCGAGACGGCCGACAGGTACGACCTCGGCGTAGAGATCGATCTGGACAGAGTGCCGCTGAAGGCGGCGAAGATGGCGCCTTGGGAGATCTGGGTCTCAGAGAGCCAGGAGAGGATGCTCCTCGCCGTGCCACCAGAGAACCTAGAGAGGGTGCTGCAGATCTTCAGGGATGAGCAGACCGAGGCGAACGCCGTCGGCAGATACAATGGTTCAGGCCTCGCCCTCCTCCGCTTCGAGGGGGAGGTGGTCGCCGAGATCGACCTCAAGTCTCTCTTCAACCCGCCTAGGACGACGAGGACGGCTCGATGGGCTGAGCCGCGGCTCGATGAGCCGAGCTTCAGCCAGCCTGGCGACCTTGGTGAGGTCCTGCTCAGGCTGCTCTCATCGTACAATATCGCGAGCAAGGAGAAGGTGGTCCGCTGCTACGACCAAGAGGTGAAGGGGCAGACCGTGGTGAAGCCGCTGCAGGGGTGGTCGGCTGGGCCGAGCGACGCGTCGGTGCTGAAGCCTTTGGAGGGGTCGATGGCGGGCATCTCCATCTCATGCGGCATAAACCCGAGGTTCGGCAAGATAAACCCGTACTGGATGGCTGCCAGCGTCATAGACGAGGCCGTGAGGAATAACGTCGCCGTCGGCGGCCGAAGACTGGCGCTCCTCGACAACTTCACATGGGGTAGCCCCGAGTACCCGGACAGGCTAGGCGGCCTCGTGGAGGCGTGCAGGGCGTGCTACGACTTCGGGAAGGCGTACGGTGCGCCCTTCATCAGCGGCAAGGACAGCCTCTACAACGAGTCGCCGCTCGGGCCTGTCACCCCGACGCTACTTGTCACGGCGCTGGGCTTAGTCCCGGACATCTCGAAGGTGGTCACTATGGACCTTAAGGCGGCGGATGATTTGCTCTACATCCTCGGCGAGACGAAGCCTGAGCTAGGTGGATCGGAGTATTACAGCCTGATGGACTTACTGGGCTCGTCGGTCCCTAGGCTTGAGGCTAAAGAAACGGTCTCCGCGTACGGGCGGCTTACAGCGGCTATGGATGCTGGATGCGTTAGAGCCTGCCACGACCTCTCAGAGGGCGGCTTGGCTGTCTCACTCGCCGAGTCAGCCTTCACGGGCGGCCTCGGCCTAGATATCGACCTTGGCAGGGTCCCTGCCCGGCGCCCGTTGAGGGATGACCTCGCCCTGTTCTCGGAGTCGAATGGCAGGCTCATCGTCGAGGTGCCTGAAGCACGTGCAGAAGCCTTCGAAGCCCTCATGAGGAGGTCGACCTTCGCGAGGATCGGGACGGTAGTCGAGGAGCCTAGGCTGAGGATCATGAGAGGCAGTGGCAGTTTGATCGAGAGATCTCTCGACGAGCTTATGGGGGCTTGGAAGACCCCTCTGGAGGCGCCTAGATGAAGGTGCAGGATATCAGGGTCCTCATAATGAGGGCGCCTGGGACGAACTGCGACCTGGAGACCGTCAGGGCGTTCAGGGACCTCGGTGTACAGGTCGATTTGGTACATACACAGAGGGTCTTCAGAGAGAGGAACCTGCTTGACTATAATATCCTCGTCTTCCCAGGTGGCTTCAGCTATGGCGACTATGTGCGGTCCGGCGCCATCTGGGCTAAAGAATGCGAGTACAGGATAGGGAAGGAGCTTGAGGAGTTTATCGACGAGGGGCGGCCCGTGCTGGGCATATGCAACGGGTTCCAGCAACTCGTCGAGCTCGGCTTTCTCCCGGGCTTCGATGGCAAGTCGAAGTACCCTGAGGCGGCGCTTGCGAACAGTTCGCATGGTTACCAGAACAGGTGGATTAGGATGAGGTACTTGGGGCGGGGGAAATGCGGCATGATGGGGTACCTCGAGCCCGGGGAGGTGATCGCCTGCCCTGTAGCTCATGGGGAGGGGCGGTTCGTGTTCCCGAGGGAGAGAGAGCGGGAGATGTTTCAGAGGCTCTACGATAATGATCAGCTCGTCTGGCGGTACGTGAAGGCCGATGGCTCGTTCGCCGAGGATAGTTGGCCGGAGAACCCAAACGGCGCGTTCCACGACATCGCGGGCATATGCAACCCGGAGGGCACGGTGCTCGGGCTGATGCCGCATCCTGAGAGATCATATGACGGCTGGCTGATGCCCGAGTGGACGAGGACCGGGCTGAGGAGGTACGGCGACGGGCGGCCTTTCTACGAGTCGATCGTCAGGTACACTGAGACGCGGTTCTGACCACTATTCCTAATCTTTGAACGAAGTAATCGAGGATTGTAGGTGTCCTTTTCTCGCCACTTTTTGCCGAATGGGAGTTTCAGGACCTATTCGGAGGTACCCCCCCTACGTTTTTCAGCTGCTTTCACTCTTCTCGCGGAACTCCACGAGCCTCTGCCTGAGCTTCCTGTCACCTATTGCGAGCATCTCGACGGCTAGGAGCGCGGCGTTCTTGGCTGCATCCACGCCAACGGTGGCGACCGGTACGCCCGTGGGCATCTGGACCATGCTGAGAAGGGCGTCTACTCCGCCAAGCTTCACCTCCTTGGGGACGCCTATTACGGGCTTCACGGTCAGGGCGGCTATTGCGCCGGGGAGAGCAGCTGAGAGGCCGGCTATCGCTATGAAGACCTCCGCGTCCGCCGATTCAACATACTCGGCGAGGGCCTTCGGGTTCCTGTGTGCCGAAAGAATCTTCAGCTCATGTTCGACGCCGAACTCCCTTAGCTGACCGGCGGCGGCTTCTCCGAGCTCCCTGTCGGACTCGCTGCCCATGACGATCGATACCGTTGCCATGGTCACAGAATGGGGCTGAGAAGTTTAAGAAAATAGCTGCTCTGCGGCTTACCTAAGCTCCTCCATGACCTCGTCCACTGTTTTGAGGTCGAACTCGTTCAGGCTCTTCCCGCCGCTCAGCACGCTGTACGAGGCGACGCACCTCAGCGAGACCTCGCGGACCACGGGCCCAGGTATCTCGGGCGGCTCGCCGTTCCCCATGTAGCCGACGCCCCTCAGGTACGCCCTCAGGAACTCCTTGTCCAGGCAGTGGGCCTCCTGCTCCTTGCCGGGCTCGTAGAACCTCTCGGCCCAGAACCTTGCGGAGTCGTGGGTCGGGGGCTCGTCTATCTGTATGAGCTCGTCCCCGAGGCGGCCGAACTCGAGCTTGAAGTCGGGGATGATGATGCCCCTCGTCTTCGCGTGGCGCCTGTATGCGTCGAAGAGGCGGTGGGTCGCCTCCTTGAGCTCCTTCCACTCGTCCTTGGAGACTAGACCCTTGGCGATGGCTTCCTTTCCGCTTATCTCTAGGTCGTGCCCCTCCTCGGCCTTCGTCGTCGGCGTCAGGATCACCTCGGGTAGTTCCTCGGCTATCACTAGGCCGCTTGGGAGTTTTACGCCGCTCACGGTCCTCGCGTCTTCCCTGTAGGCGCGCCAGGCGGAGCCGTAGAGGTAGGCCCTGCAGACCCACTCTATGTCAATCCTCTCAGCCTTCGCCACCCTCATGGAGCGGCCGTCGTATGGCTCCTTGAAGTGGTTGGGGAAGACCCTCCTGGTCTTCCTGAACCAGAACTCTGAGAGGGCGTTGAGGCTCTCCCCCTTGTGGGGGATGAGGGTGGGGAAGACTACGTCGTAGGCGGATATCCTGTCCGTCGTGACTATTATCATCTCGTCGCCTAGGTCGTAGACGTCGCGTACCTTCCCCCTCCTCGGCTCCCTCTCCCCGGGGAAGAGGTCGGAGGACCTGAGGACCTCGACGCTGCCTTCCCCGATGGGGTCTTCGACGGTGAGAGACTCCTTCAACTCGACACCAACCAGATGCGGCGCCTTACAAAGAGTACGACCCTGTCAGAATTTCAACCTTACTTTGACCTGAACGTGCAATTATACACGTATTTGTTATTTTTCACCTGATCGGGATAACGTTGAATCTGTATCTGACCAAATTGATTCATGGGCGGCTGCTGGCAATGCGGCTCAAACCTTAAACAGGTGCCCACCGATTCTATCTAGGTCCAGGGATGGTCTCGAGCAGGCTCAAGGAGAAGTTCGAAGCCGCGGTGGCCTCCGCGGTGAAGCCTCTCGGCGGAGCAGGCGTGACGCCGAACACGGTCACGTTCGCCGGCCTCCTCGTATCCGTCCTCTCGGCATGGTGCTTCTACGACTGGCGCCAAGCCGTCCTTCTCCTGCCAGCCGCCGGGGGACTGTTGCTCCTCTCGGGCCTACTCGACGCTGTCGACGGCGTCCTGGCGAGGACATTGGGGAAGACGACCAAGTTCGGCGGCTTCCTCGACTCTGTCAGCGACAGGTATGCGGACCTCATCGTCGTCTCAGGGATCATCCTCGGCGGTCTGTGCGATCCGGTTGTGGGCCTCGCGGCGCTCATTGGCTTCGTCATGGTGAGTTACGCGAGGTCGAGGGCCGAGGCTGTGGGGGTCGCCATGGCGGGGGTGGGCATCGCCGAGAGGGCCGAGCGCATCATCGTCCTGGCCGCGGCTACGTTCCTCAGCATGCTTTGGCTCGACGCCCTCAACTGGGGGGTGGCTCTGCTCGCGGTTCTCACCCATCTGACGGTGCTGCAGAGGGCGCTCCACTTCAGGAGGAAGACGCTGGAAGATCAGTAGGTTCTGGTCGGCCGCGGTCTGCGTCGCCTCGGCACCATCTTCCTATCTTCCTTCCCTCGGACCTTGACGACGCCCCTGTGGACGGCGCAGCTTATGCACAGGTACTTGGTGGTCTTGGTGCGGTTGATCGTCGAGCCCTGCTGCTGGAGCTCCTTGAGGAGCCGCGAGTCGACGAGTGAGGTGTACCTCGTCTGCCTCTTCGCCTTATCGCGGGGCACTATTGCGCCACAGTAGCTGCACTGGACAGTCCCGGCGCTCCCCTTGGCGCCCTTCGAGCGCCCACCGCTGCTCCTCTTCTTGGTCAACCCCGAAGCCTCACGACAATAGTGAGGACCC
>CAZYUK010000010.1:0-16102 GCA_964650675.1 uncultured Candidatus Bathyarchaeia archaeon | reverse complement strand
GGTTCATACCGATGTTCATAGGCGTCATCCTCGTCTTTTTCATAAAATCCGTGCCCAAAGAGGACGCGGAGATCAAGACAGATTCTGGCCCTGAACAGTCTCAAGCCACTAAACTCTTTACGATCAGTCTCGTTGCCTTTCTCGTTTTCAACGGTATCAGGAACTTTGCAGGCAGCATGTCAACGGCCTTCCTCAGCGTCTACCTTGTTAGCGGCAGAGATTGGGCTTTGGAAATGGCGAGCCTTATCATAGGAATGAGCTCACTGATGGGCATCATAGCCGCACCACTCGGTGGATTCATCACTGAGCGATTTGGCGAGAAAAGATGGATACTAATGACGCTTGCAGTCTCATCTATCTGTTATGGTGTAGCGTTCCTCATGCCAGATACAATGACCTTCGTCCTTTTCTACCTAAGTTACGGCTTTTTTAATTACCTTAGCATGGCTGCGGGCTCAGCTCTCATGGCAAGGCTTTCACCTAGCAGACAGAGAGGGCTAGGCTACGCCCTCTACTTCCTCCCGGGCAGCATAGGGGCAGCCATTGCACCAATGATCGGCGCGTACATAGCTGATTCCTTCGGCTTGATCAATATCTTCGTGGCCTCCACCTTGATCTTTATGTCATCCCTGATAATGCTCCAGTTCGGCGTGAAAGAGGGGAAAAGGCGCGAAATTCTCTAGTGTTAGCTTCCGACGATCTTGAGGAGTTGAACAAGCTTCTCGTCCCTGTAGGATTCCAACTCCTCATATGTTTTCTCTTGAACAAGCCTCATCTCCGAGACACCCTTCACAGCCTTCTCAACAGCTGAGTCAGGTGTCCTCGTCCACTTCGCCATCGTCTTGAGCCACTCCTCCTTGCTCACCCCTATGTGTCTCATTATATACTCGATGCCACCCGAGCCCCCACCGAGGTGATATGTCAGATATGGACCCATTATAGCCCACCTGAGACCTGGACCAAAGCTCACAGCCTTATCTACATCCTCGGCCGATGCCACACCTTTGTCTACAAGGTCTAGAGCCTCTCTCCATAGGGCGGCGCTGAGTCTGTTGGCTATGAAGCCGGGCACCTCCTTCCTGACTATGATCGGCACCCTACCGATCTCCTCCATGAGCTTGTATGTCCTCCTCGTCGTCTCCTCGGATGTTAGTCTTCCGGGACAGAGCTCGACAAGGGGGATGAGGTACACGGGGTTCCAGGGATGGGCGACGATGCATCGTTCAGGATGGTGGGTGGCGGCTGTCTGTATCCTGCTCATCAATAACCCGGAGGAGCTGCTCGCCAGCGGCGTATCAGCTGGGGCATGTTCATCCATCTCTTTATAGACGACCCTCTTTGCGTCGTAGCTCTCGTACACTGACTCGACTACGAATGATGCGTTGCAAACCCCCTCGGCTATGCTTGTAGTTGTATTGATACGATTCTTCGCCTTCTCGGAATCTCTGCCCAAACCGGCATCAACAAGGAAATCGATATGGAGATTGACACGAGCTACAGCCTCTTCAAGTCTCTTCTCGTTAACGTCGATGAGCATAGTCTTGTAGCCGTTTAATGCGAATAGGGTGCCCCATCCTTGCCCCACAAGTCCAGCTCCAACACAAGTAACTAGACCTCTACCCAAATGAGATCAAAAATTAAAGGCGACGTGATATGGCTTAAGATGTTCGGGGATCAGCCTGAGAATCCACAGTAATGTATGCGCGACAGGGCATTGTCTCATTATCTTATCTCTCATGTCACTGAGTAACCTTTTCTGATGCAAGAATAAGTAAAATAATTCAAGCTATATTTTCTCAACACGAAATGAAGCAGAGAAACATGGTACTGGCCGTCATCTACGGAGTAATCATTGTAGCGGTAATCATATTGATAGCTAGAACATTCTTCGTCGGCGAAGAGTTCACATACCCAACGAGCTTGACACAGATATTGAAGGCAAATTTGAAAGAACATCTAAAAATGATTCTCATAACACTAAGGTAATCTTTTGCATCTTAGGATTCGACCTACTTCTTCGGCGTCTTAGAGTATGTTAAATAGGATAGTTAGATACCCTTAGAGGCCTTTATGATAGAGGATCTTGCCGTTTACCAAGGTCATATAGACTTCAGCGGCTCTGATTTCCTCAAGTGGCATCTTGGTAAGGTCGCTATCGATCACGGCTATGTCGGCGAATTTCCCGGGCTCGATGCTCCCCTTCAGATTCTCCTCGAACGAGGCGTATGCTCCGTTCAGGGTATAGCATTTCACAGCCTCGACGAGGCTAACCCTACTTTCCTTGATGCCATGATTCACGGCGCTCCAGAGGCCGTATATCGGGTTGAATGGCATTCCGTCGCTGCCGAAGCAGACCGTTATCCCCTCATCCAGAAGAGTCCTATATGGGTTGTTGAGCCTGTTCCTCTCAGGACCGAGCCTTTGCTCATACATGCTTCCAGGCCCAGCCCACTCGCCTACAAAATTCGGCTGCATAACCGGTATTATGCCAAGTTCTTTTATTCGCTCTATCTGACTCGTGGTGAGGATCTCGCAGTGCTCTATCCTGTGCCTATGGTTTTTCCTTGGCTTCGCCTTCAAAGCCTCTTGATAGCTATTAAGAACATTCTCTATTGCGAGATCCCCTATTGCGTGGATGGCGATCTGCGAGCCGTTGATGTGGGCTGTCTTCGCCTTCTCGACGAGCTTCTCAAGGGGCATGAGGAGCAAACCCCTCGTTGATGGTTCATCGGTGTATGGCTCGAAGAGGGCGGCCGTCCGTGCGCCAAGGCTGCCATCCATTAGGAGCTTGGAGCAACCTATCTTGATCATATCGTTCCCGAAACCAGTCCTTAGCCCAAGTTGGTATGAGAGTTCCTGGGTGCCCTCCCTCAGCATGAGATAAGCCTTAACCTTAAGCACCCCAGCCGTGAGGGCGGATTGGTATGCTCTCAGCGCATCGGCGTCGAGGCCGGCGTCGTGGATGCTCGTACAGCCAAGGCTGAGGGCGTACTCTGACGCCTTCTTCAACCCCTCCACGGCCATCCTCTCGTCTACGGGCGGCACATGCTGTTCGACGAGGTGCCTACAGTCTCTCAGGATGCCGGTAAGCTCACCATCTGCACCTTTATCTATCTGTCCACCTTCAGGATTAGGCGTCTTATTGGTTATCCCGGCTATCTTTAGCGCCTTCGAGTTGACGGAGATCATGTGGCCACATACCCTGGTCAGCATTATCGGGTTGTCTGGGCTGAAGCTGTCGAGATCCAACTTGGTTATGTACCTGTTTTCTGGCCACTTGCTCTCATCCCAGCCCATTCCTAGCACCCATTCCCCCTTAGGCAGGGATTTCACCTTCTCCTTTACAAGGGAGATCGCCTCTGCGAGGCTCGCTGTGTCGCGGAGGTTTATGGTCCTCAACATCCCGATGCCCATCCAACAAAAGTGGCAGTGACTATCTATTAGGCCCGGCAGGACAGTCTTATCCGAGACATCGTATACTTCTGATCCCTCAGGGACCTCAATCTCTCCCTTCTTACCGGTGGCTACAATATAGTCTCCCTTGATTATCACAATGCTATCATTGACTGGGGGGCGTCCCGTTCCATCTATAAGAGTGCCTCCCAATAAAACCCTTGGACATTGCTCCAAAGACAATACTGGTTTAGACTCCTAAGGATTGAACACGGGGATCGTGATATAAATTCTTTGAAGCAGATCGGTAAGTTTTTTTCAGTTGTATCTTCCCTTTATCATTCTTTACTTAAGCTGAGAAGGTTATCCATTAACAAGTAGGCTAATCGCCTCATCTCTGGCTCCCTCTCTACACATTCATTCAGCACCTGCTCCCTTGACTTGCCCGCTGCTATTAGCTCGGAGGAATAGGTGTCAGCCCATCTAGAGGCTTCTCGCCCATCTATCTCGAGGTGGAAGAGAAGGCCCTTCACATTCTTCCATCCATATGCCTGTATGGGGCAAGGAAAACCCTCTACTAGTTGTTCACCTCCGCGTGGAACCTTGAACATATCGGTGTGCCATTGGTAGACTGGAAAGGTTTCAGGGAAGCCTTTGAAGAGGGGATCCCTTTTCCCAGCTTCAGTTAGTTTAACATCGTAACCACCTAACTCCTTCGTTGGACTCTTCACCACCTCGGCGCCAAGGACCCGGGCGAGTATCTGACCGCCACAGCAGACACCTAGGCACGGCTTCTTACTTTCTACAATCTCCTTCAAGTAATTCCATTCCTTCCTCAGGAACCCATGCCGTTCAACCACATTCGCTGGGATAGGAGTCGGACCTATGATAAACGCATCGAAGTCGCTAACAGGCGTGTATGTATAATCATCACTCATCTTATAGGCGTGCACGATATGATGGCTGATATCCCTTTCCTCTAGGTACCTCTGATATAGGCAAAGGTTCTCAGTCTGATCATTCTGGATGATCAGAACCCTTTCTTTATCCTTCATCTTGCGCCACACTCTGAACAGACAGCGACCTCGGATTCGAACACGTCTGACTACTACTTCATCGTTTCCTATCGCCTAAAAAGACAGGCTCACCTTCGAGCTTTGAAGGCGCCTCCAAACGGGTCTTGACGGAAACAAAAGGGGCAGTAACTGGTCCGAAGAAGTCATATACATTGCCCACTCTTTTGCCGTGCTTGTCGAAGACAGCATCTCCTACGCAGACATCCTCTTCAGCCCTCAGTATGAGGTTACCTGTGCTCTTCGAAACGTGGATTACGATGCCAAGCCTCTTACCTGATTGCATTGAATCCCCCCTACACAAGGACCAAGATATGAAACTTTCCCAGAGGCATTGGTTTGCATGAAGTAGTCGCGATGGGGTTTATGCTCCCCTTCTTCTCAATTTAGAGGCAATTTGCTTTAACGCCTCGACCTTAGTCTGTTCTGTCTCAATCAAGATCAAACCTGTGGTGGTCCATGGATGGCTAGGATGGGAGGTGCCTGACTCCAGCACGGGCTTCAGCCCTGCCTCCTCTGCGGCTGCGAGGATGTCTTCGGCCTTTGGCTGCCTGACAGCCAGGTCCTTGGATACCCTCCTTCCTTGTTTCCATGAGAGATCGGCGTCAAAGTAGGATGGCCAAACAACGATCTTGCCTTTGCCTCTCAAACACGTTCACCATCGAAGCATTAAGCCCTAGACAGGCTCTTGAAGAAAGATACGAGCTACTCTTTATAGGTCACGGCGTTTAACGTGCCAGACTGGCCTGGTCGAGATACAATCTTGGCGAGGCCCTTCTCGGTCCTGACTATGGTGCCCTTTGTTATGACTCCTCTTCGATTATAGTCGGCGTTCGCCGGGTTGTTGACGACATCAAGTATCTCTAGTTTCTCAGTCGTTCCAGTCGAAGGGTCGGAGACGTTGACAAATTCAGCCTTAACAACTTTCGTCTTCTCTATTCCACTGCGCCCCCCCATGGTCTTGATCTTCGTCTCTCCTGTCGTTGTCTCGACTGGATGCCTGCCGATGTCGAAGATGCGCTTCGTCCTGTACGGCTTCTTCTTTCCACCCGTATTTTTGCGCTTCCTGAGATCATCATGCCAAACCAGAGCCTTCTCCTCCTTTTTACTTAGTAAGAGCCTGATTGTTATAGGCTTAGGAAAGGGCGCCATATAAAAAAGGTATGGTTTTTAGCGCTACAAGGTGCCTTTTCGGAAATATATATCTCATCATGAATAACGAGTAAAGGTGATTGTCCTTGGCCAGAGAAGAGTTCGTTAAGCTCTCACATGGTGCCGGTGGCTCTATGATGGACGACCTCGTAAGGGAGCTCTTCCTCGGAGGCTTCCAGAACCGTGAGGCTCTCGATGGTGTGGGGCTAGATGCGCTGGATGATGGCGCCTCGATAAGAGTAGGAAACTCTGAGGTCGTTCTCACGATGGATGGCCATACAGTTGAGCCCCTCTTCTTCCCCGGCGGAGACCTAGGGAGACTGGCAATCTCCGGAGCCGTCAATGACATTGCGGTGATGGGGGCTAAACCAATCGCAATCCTCGATGCCATCATAGTTGAGGAGGGATACCAAATTGTGGAACTCAAGAGGCTTGTAACCTCTATGAATGTAACCGCAGTAGAGACCGGCGTCGCATTGATAGGCGGAGATTTCAAGGTGATGCCTAAGGGAGCCTTGGATGGAATCGTGATGGCGACTGCGGGCGTGGGTGTCCTTGTCGGTAAAAGGGTTCTTGATAGCCTTGCCAAGCCTGGGGACAAGGTAATAGTAACCGGTTCCGTTGGGGACCATGGCATTGCTCTGATGTCGAGCCGTGAGGGGCTCTCATTCGAGACGGGGCTCCAGTCTGATGTCGCACCAATATGGAGCACTGTAGAAGCGGCACTCCAGGCAGGTGATGTGCACGCTATGAAGGACATTACCCGAGGCGGGCTTTCGTCAGCCCTTAACGAATTCGCTAAAAAGTCTGGTGTCAGCATCTGGCTTGAAGATGGAAAGGTACCGGTCAAGGAGAGTGTGAGGGCTGCCTCGGATATGCTCGGCCTCGATCCCTACGAGGTGACATGCGAGGGAAAGGCGATTCTATGCGTCTCGCCTGCTTCAGCTGCGGATGTCTTGGAAGCGGTCAGGGAGACGAAGTATGGCGTTGATGCGGAGATAATCGGTGATGTCAGGGCGGAAAGGCCGGGGATGGTGCTGCTCAGGACATTAGTTGGCGGTACCAGGATACTGAGGAAGCCCCTCGGGGAGCCCATCCCGAGAGTTTGCTAGGATCCCTACATCCTTGTTGAACTGATCGAGGCTCGGCTCTACGCCGTTTTCAGCCTCGTGAATTTTCAACGTGTTGAAGATCTGCTGCAGCTCAAGTTTCGATTTTGCAGGATTCTGGCTGAAGCCGAAGTAGTCGGCGAAGAATGATGTTGTCCTTATGATGACGTTCCTGTCCTCTACCCGTTCCCTCGTGATGAGGCCTAGGTCCTCTATCAGCCTAAGCTGGGGGTATACGTGGGCGCCTCTATCGATGAGGACCTGGCTCTGTTCCACCGGCTGATGGTAGGCTATATAGCTAAGCGTCTTAAGAGGGCCGATCGTCAGTAATGGTCTGTTGGTCAACTGCTTTACCATGTCGTTGTACTCTTGTTTGAGTTGGAGGACGGCCCTCCTGCCTGGGAGATGCTTCACCTCGAG
The DNA here is from genome assembly GCA_964650675.1 of uncultured Candidatus Bathyarchaeia archaeon. Lineage (GTDB taxonomy): Archaea > Thermoproteota > Bathyarchaeia > TCS64 > TCS64 > UBA8941. The sequence goes on along the minus strand of CAZYUK010000010.1, from coordinate 8,955 downwards.
AGCCCCACCCCTCTCCGAGATCCTTACTGAGAGCTCGTCAACGAGCTTGAATACGATTCGTTCCGATTTGGTGCCAATCACCTGCATGAGACGATCTATTTCGAGTGGCCTGCCTGCCACGTAAAGGGTCGCCTCGAGGGTTGCGAGTCTAAGCTGCTTCCTCGATGGTTCTATGTTCATCTCATATCCACCTCCCTGAGCACAATCAGGATGTCGTTTTCATCCTCGTCCTGGATAAGGTCAATCTCCTCCTTCTGAGCGAGGAAGAGGAGCATCATGAAGACCCTGACGGTTTCGAACCAGCTGAGCCCCTCGATGAGGTCGAGGATCCTCATCTTCCTGCCTGCTTCATGGCTCTTCCTTATCTCCTCGAGGAGGTCATCTGCCCTGGTCTCAACCTCGAGAAGGTACTGGTCGACGTCGAGGAAATTGGGGACAGGTATCGGCAGGAGTGGTAGCTTCGGCCTATCGCCCCTACTACCCTCCTCCTCGAGAGCCTTCTCTAGCGCCTTTATCAGGTCTTGGACCGATGTCGTCGTGAATTCAAACCTGAAAGGCAGCGGCACCGGCGGTGGTACATAGATGTCCCCCCTTTCAACCAGAGGCTGGGGCGGCTCATTGAACTCGAGGAGCATCTCCGCCTTCTTAAGATAAATGAGCACGGAGGAGTTGATTGCGGTGCCGGCGATGCGGAAATCTATGCCCTCCCTCTCCATCTCCTCGAGGAGGCTGGATAGGAGCTGTACGAGGTCAACGCTCCATGGTGAGACCTTTTCGAGCTTATTTTCCCTGAAGAGAATATCCCAGGGTTGACGCAGGTAGTAGGGCTTCTCCTTCCTCAAACTCATTGTGCAACGCCCTCCACCTTCATCTTCATCGGCAGCGCGAGGACCCTGCTCCTGCCACCTTGGGAGAACACGCCATAGATCCTGTCCGCGTTGTGAACCATTACGTCCTTGAGGCTTACCATCAGGAACTGGGCCTCCAAGGCATTATCCTTCAGCACCTCGCTTAGACGGCTCGTGTTCACGTCGTCGAGGTGGGCGTCTATCTCGTCGAAGAGGTAGAATGGCGCCTTCAGGAACCTCTGGATTGCGAGAAGGTACGCTATGGCAGCGACCGATCTCTCGCCACCGCTAGCTCCAGTCCCCAGCCTCATCCCCTTCCCGGGGAATTGGAGGTACAGGTCGACGCCCCCATTGAACGGCTCCTCAGGGTTCTGGAGTTCGAGCCTGCCGTCGCCTCCGCCTGTAAGCTTGGAGAAGATGTTCGAGAAGTTTTCACAGACCTCATTGAAGGCGGCCATGAAGTGGGCGGTCTTCTCCTGCTCGACCTCGTCGATGAACTTGAGGATGCCTGCCTTCTCCTCCTCGAGCTCGTTGATCCTCGTGCTCTGCTGCTTGTAGTTGTTCATGTACTCGTCGTAATGGTCGAGGGCGAGCTGATTGATGGCCCCGAGGCCGCTCTTCTCAGCCCTTATCTGCTGGAGCATCGAATCTGTCCTGTCAAGATCTATGTTTGTTATGTTCACAGTGTCCTCGTAGCCGTTCCTTGCAAGCTCCTCCCACCTCTGCTCGCCCTGCAGTTTTTGGCGCTCGGATTCGAAAGTGATCTGACTCATACTCTTATCTACAGCCTCCCGCCTCTTTTCGAGGTCATCGAATCGCTGGTTGATGATCCTGAGCGTCTTCTGGTGTTGGTCGAGGATCTTGGTGGTCGCCTCAACCTCGCCCTTTACGCTGGCTAGTGTCAGCTCGATGGTCGTGATCTCACTTGATATATCGGCAAGCTGTTGCTGGAGGCTCAGTTTCTCGGCGTCGAGGGCCTGCGCCTCCTCCTTCATCTGCCGCCTTTGCTCGATAGCCTCCTCGATCCTGAGCACGAGAATGCGGTCTACGAATCCTCTGTGTACGATGATATCATTCTGAACCTTGCTTAGAGCTGCCTGGAGTTCGTCAACCTCATGGCCGAGTGCGCCTCTCCTCATCTCGAGTTCGGTGACATCTGAGGGCTTCCACTCCCTGAGCCTAGTTATCTCCTGCTTCGTCTCCTCTATCTGGTTGATTGTCTTCCCCTTCCTCTCGCCGAGAGAGGCTATCAGTGCCTGCTCCTTCTCAAGCTCACCCCTGAGCTTGCCTATGCTTTCGTCAGCTGTGGCTATGTTCCTAGCGAGGCGTTCGATCTTATCGTTCGTCTCGGAGATTTCTGCGTCTATCCGCGCCATCCGATCCTTTGAGCTGTCCATATAGGAGGTGAAGCCACGGAGATTGCCGCCTGAGGCCTTTAGGTCAGTCATTCTAGTCTTGAGCTTGTGCCTGAGATCCTTGATCGTCCTTGAGAGCGTGTCCATCGACTCTTCAGTCGGGATCAGCTTCGAGAAGTCGGGTGGCCTCCTATAGTAGCCGCCTGTGATGGAGCCCTTCGGGTCGAAGACATCACCGGAGTTCGTGACGGCCCTGTATCCCTTAGCGTTAACCCTGAGGGCAGCATCACCATCCTTAACGAGATAAGTGTCGCCCCAGATCGTGTGGACGACGGGTGTTATCGCCTCGTCGCAGCGGATGAGGTGGGACAGGATGCCGACGACCCCCTCTTCGCCGAGTTCCTGAAGGGGTTCAAGCTTCTTCAGCTGGTTGAGCGGGATGAACCTTGTCATGCCGAGCTTCGTCTTTTTTAATCTATCTACGCATTCGAGGGCGACGCCGAGGTCGTCGACGACGATCGCGTTAATCCAGCCTCCCGCGGCGCTGTAGGCTGCCCTCTGGTACTGGAGATCGATCTTGACGAGGTTTCTGAGGGAACCATGGTAACCTGTGAGGACGCCGGCTTCACCTATCTCCCTGATCCTCTCAAGAGCCTTCTCTTCAATTACTATGTGCCTCCAGAGGTCCCGCTTCGCTGAGAACTCGGTGATGGTCGTCTCGGCCTGCTTCGCCAGCTGGCTTGCGTTGGTGATTGTGCCTCTCAGCGCCTTCTGCCTGCCGATCTGCTCCTCAATGTTTCTTAGCATCCCCTCGAGACCTGATGCCTCCTGCGCCTTGAGGGCTGCGAACTCGTTTAGCTTCGATCTGAGAGATTCAGTGGTCTCCGCGTAGTCACCCTTCTTCCCATCCAGGTCCTTGAGCTTCTCGCCGATAGTGTTGGTCGCAGCGGAGTGGGTGTTGATCTCGATCTCCAGTCCCGTGAGGACCTCCTGCATTGGGACGAGGGCTTCGGTCAGGTTCTCGATCTGTCTCTGGTTCTCGCCGGTGGTCTCTCGAGCAATGCCGATCTGTTCCGTTTGCGCCTGGAGCTCATCCTTCTTTGCGCTTAGCTCAGCAGAGAGCTCCTGCTCCTTCTTGAGGAGGGCCTCTATCTCTGTGTGTCTTGACGCTTGTTCTTTTTCCGATTCAGCTACTTCTTCGTCTTTCTCGGCTATCGTCTTGAGTAGGTACGTCTTTCTGCTGTCAATATCCCTTAGCCTCGATGCCATGCCCTCTTTCAGGGTGCTCTTTCCGACGAGGTCGGACTTTAGGAGAGGCAGTTTCGTGTTGCCCCGTTCTGAGGCTTCCTTGTTGAATTCCTCCAGCCGGTTCCTGGCGGCCTCCCTCTCCTCCTTGAGCTGGTTTCTCTCCTCTTCGAGCTTAGTGTTCTCTTCCTCGAGCTCCTTGATCTGAGAGTTGAGTTCGACCAGCTTCACCTCAAGATCGCCGATCTGGAAGGAGAGCTTGACGGCGGTGAACCACCTCTCCTCGTTTGCGAGGTGGTTGAACCTGAGCGCATCGTTTCTCTGCCTCTCAAGCTCAGTCACCCTCTTCCTGATCTCGTCGATGCGGGCGTTCGCGACCTCTATCTTCCTCTCAGCCTCGTTGAGCCGCCCCTTGGCCTCGGCCTTCTTCTCATCGTACTCGACGATGCCGACGAGGTCCTCGAGAGCCGTCATCCTCTCTGAAGGTGTGAGGTCGCTCAACCGAGTCGCGGTTCCCTGAAGAACTATGTTGTACCCTCCCGGAGTGATGCCTGCCATCTCGAGGAGGTCGAGTACTATTTTCCGGCTGGTGCGCTTACCGTTGAGGTAATAGTCGCTCTTGCCATCGCGGTCTACTCGGCGACCAATGCTCACCGTGTTTCTGTCGGAGGCGAGAACCCTGTCAATGTTATCGAAGTAGAGGGTGACCTGAGCCATCTGGGCCCTGCCACCGATATCATCCTCGGCACCCTCGAATATCAGGCCGGAGAGGTCCTGGACACGCATCCGCTTCGAACCAAGCTCGCCAAGGACAAACTGAACAGCATCTATGATGTTGCTCTTACCACTGCCGTTCGGGCCTGTAATTATGTTGAAGCCCTGTTGGAAGTTGAGCTTGATCTCACCACTAAAAGACTTGAAGTTTCTCATCACGACTCTACTTATGTACACCATCCTCGGCCGATCCACTCCTTTTCATATCTAGGTCCGATTGCTCTACCGGCTCAATTCCAGCTGGGAGACTGTATGTAGTTATCACTAATCTTTAAAAAATTCAAGATTAACGGTCTGAAAACAGCTCTGAGGGGCGGTATTATTACGTATTAGGCCGGGATTATTGGGTTCCCGTAACGATCCCCGCCACAATTTCAATGAAAATGAGGATCACGACTCCCCTCATCGCTTTTTTAAATATTCCTCGCGCTGGATATAATGAAAGGAATGAGAGCAAAGATTCTACAGGGACTCCTGAAGGAGGCAAACATCGATGCCTTCCTCATCACAAGGAGCAGCAACATCAGGTACTACACCGGCAGCATGGGCGGAACCTACCTCCTTGTGCCGTCTGATACAGCCCCATCGCTGATGGTGCATAAGCTCGACTATAACGTAGCCGAGGATCAGGCGAAGGGCTTCGATGTGCAAGATTATTCTAGAGCTGACATCCTCAGTCGGCTGACGGAAGCCATCAAGGGTTATGAAAACTTGGCCTTCGATGATTTGCCTGTCTCAACCTACAAGAAGCTCTGTGAGGAGTTACCATCTCTGAGACTTGATTTGCGACCGGACATCGTCTGGGGGCAGAGGAGGGTTAAGGACGAGGAGGAGCTCAGCCTGATGAGGAGAGCAGGTGAGCTCGCCGATTTAGCGATGGCTGCCTTGAAGGAGAAGCTCTCGGAGGGCGTCAGTGAGTACGAGCTTGCCGCTGAGGCGACCTATTCGATGATGAAGGAGGGTGCCGAAGGGTACGCCTTCGATAACAGCGTTGGCTCCGGCCAGAGGTCAGCCTATCCTCATGCCGGCGTCACTGGGAGGAGGATCAGGCGCGGTGATTTCGTGACCGTTGACCTCGGTGCCACCTACATAGGGTACAGATCGGATCTGACGCGGACATTCGTCGTCGGTCAGCCTTCGAAGAAGCAGAGGAGAATGTACGAGGTCGTCCTTGAGGCCGAGGAGACCGGACTGCCTGAGATGAAGGCCGGTGCCTGCGGCAAGCATGTCGACGGCGTCGCAAGAGAAATAATAAGGGCTGCGGGCTACTCCGAATACTTCACTCACTCACTCGGTCACGGAATTGGATTGGAGGTCCATGAGCCCCCCTCGCTCAGCGACCAGAGCACAGACATCCTCGAGGCCGGCAACGTCGTCTCAGACGAGCCTGGGATCTACATCCACGGTTACGGCGGTGTGAGGGTCGAGGACACGGTCCACGTGACTAATGGCGGACCTGAGAGATTCACGAAGTTCGAGAAGGAGCTGGCCGAGATCATCATCTAGCTACTTGCCGAAGCGCCTGCTCCTCTGCTGGTAGCTCCTGATCGCGCGCTCCAGGTCTATCTCCCTGAACTCCGGCCAATAGACATCGACAATGAATATCTCGCTGTAGGCGGCCTGCCACAGGAGGAAGTTGCTGAGTCTGAACTCGCCTGAGGTCCTGATGATGAGGTCCGGCTCGGGGTTGGGCATGTAAGAGGTGTAGAGGTGCTTCTCCATCACCTGCTCGTTGATCTCCGCTGGCTCGAGGGTACGTGCCTTGATCTCCTCGGCTATTGCGCGGGTAGCATCTATGATCTCTGCCCTCCCACCGTAGGCCAATGCAACGTTGAGGAAGAAGCGATCGTAATTCTCGGTCGCCTTCTCAGTCTTCGTGATGAGCTCCTGCAGCTTCTCTGGCAGCATCGCTGTCCTTCCCAGGACCCTTATTTTGACCTTGTTTTCGTGGATGACGTTCGACCTGAGTAGCTCGTCGAGGTATGTCTCGTATATCTTCATCAGCTCCCCGACCTCCTCCGTGGATCGGCTGAAGTTCTCGGTGGATAAGGCGTAGAGGGTGACGGCCTTTATATTGAAGTCGAAGCACCATTCGAGGAGCTTCTTGACCCTGTCTGCGCCCTCCCAGTGGCCCTGTACCTCGACGAGGTTCCTGGAGCGCGCCCAGCGCCTGTTCCCGTCGAGGATGACGCCGATGTGAGCTGGCATCGTGCCACCCTCGATCTGCATCCTGAGCCACCTCTCGTAGAGCTTGTAGATACCGAGCGCGGAGAGGAGGCTACGCAGCATGTATTTTCTCTCAGGTTACCGTTGCGTCTCAGAATAAAACCGTGTTGTTCATGCCCCTATGTGAATGGTAGCTTCTTGTACCTGCCGTATATCAGGACAACGACGACGATTGTCGTCGCGACGCAGGCGAGGGTGTAGAAGATGAGCGGGGACCAGAGGGTGAGCTCCACTTCCGGTTGGAGGAGTATCTTCGCGGACTCGAGGGCTATGAACCTCATCCAGAAGGCTATGTTTATGCTGAGGGCGTTATGGTATAGCTTCCCGAACTCCTTCCGCATGTAATGGTATGCCAGACGCCCTATGAAGGAGATTATGACCCCTATGACGATGAGATCTATGCCCTTGAATAGGAACTCGGCTACCAGGGTGGGCAGTATGCTGGCCCAGAAGCCGAGGTCTGAGATGGGATGGAGCTGATCCGGGAGGGAGATGCTAGCGTAGCTGACGCCTTGGAATATGCCGATGATCGCGACGACGGCCCCTGATATCCATGCGGCCAAGACGACCTGCTGCTCCGGCGGAGGCAGCCTCAACCTTATCTTAACTATCCAGTTGTAGATGCCGAAGCCCTTCAGGAACAGGACGATCCCTATGACGAACATGACGACGAGGCCGGCGTTCTCAAGCTGGTTCGAGACGACGAGGAAGCCGAAGATTATGAGGAGGATGCCCGGGACGCCGAGGGTTATCCTGGCGTAGTAGGGGTCGTCTATCAGCATCCTCAGGTACCTGAACAGGACGGCGTAGGTCTCCTCGACCCTCTGGCTGTGCTTAACCACCACGTTGTGGACTGAGTTGATGGGGACCCTGCTCTCTATGATCGGTTTGAGGGACTCGGCGAAGCCGTCGGTGACCAGGATGATCCCGGTGGCGGGGTAGCCCTTCAGGACGGCGGTGAGCTCCTCCAGCATCTTCCTGTCGGAGTCTGTGCCGCCCCGCTCTGAGCCGGAGATGGTCGCTATCTGGAACTCCTCGTCGGGGTACTTCTCCTTGAGCTCGCCGTAGAGCTTCACGGCCCCGAACATGGCGTTGGAGTCGGCCTCCTCCGGGTCGGCTACCGCTAAGGCCGAGGCAGCGGCTAGGTTGGCCTCCTTCCCCACGAGAGGGGTTTCTACCCCGGTCTTCTTGCCTACGTCGTCGTCCCTGTCGATGCATAGGACGAGGTTCCTGGCCTTCTCCTCCATGTCCCCCAGCTTTCCAACTCTGAATGAACCATAGCGGTATATAGAGATTTTTTCTCGATTATTAGGGGAAAATCTTTGGTTTGGTCAGGTCTCAAGGTCGAGGACGTCCTTGAGCCCCTTGTACCTGTTCCTGATCGTGACCTCGGTGACGCCCGCTGCGTCCGCTATCATCTTCTGGGTCCTCTTCTCATCGGTCATCTGGCATGCGATGTACAGGGCTGCGGCTGCGAGGCCCATCGGGTCCTTGCCTGCGGTCGTCCTCAGTTTCCCAGCCCTCCTGAGTATCTCGACGGCCTTCTGCTGCGTCTTCTCCCCTACGCCGACCTTGGCGGCTATCTTGGGTATCCTGAGCTGTGCGTCGGGTATGGGCATCTGGATGTTGAGCTCCTTCAGCATGAGCCTGTAGCATCGGGCTATGTCCTTCTTGTCTATGGTGCTTGCCCTTGTTATCTCCCTGAGTGTTCTCGGCGTCTGGGTGATCCTGCAGGCTGCGTAGAGTGAGGCTGCGGCTATGGCCGATATGCTGCGTCCCCTGACTAGGCCTTGCTCCAGGGCTTTCCTGTAGATTACCGCCGCCCTCTCCTTGATGTTGGGGGGTATGTGGAGTTTGTCTGAGAGTCTGTCGAGCTCCGCCATCGCCTGGGCGAGGTTGCGGTCCTCTGAGCTGTGGACCCTTGATCTTATCTGCCATTTCCTGAGCCTCAGCATCTGGAGCTTGGTGTTGAGGGGTATGTTCCTGCCGTACGCGTCCTTTCCCACCCTGCCTATGACGGTGGTCAGGCCCTTGTCGTGGACCGCGAAGCTGAGCGGCACGCCGACCCTGCTGCGTGTCTCCTTCTCACCCGGGGTGAATGCCCTCCACTCGGGGCCCTCGTTGATTATGGAGTCTCGTAGGACCAGGCCGCATGTGGCGCAGATTATCTCTCCTGTGTCCTCGTCGTTGACGATGTTGGTGCTTCCGCATTCGGGGCACCTGTCGCCTTCGACGGGTTCTCTCTGCTCAGGCATGACCGCCGTACCTCTCGCTTGGTGGTCTTCCCATCCCAGAATCCGAGTCCCTGATTGGGGTCAGAGACTGATCATTTGGAGCATTTGGGTTACGCTAGAATAACCGTATTTAAAGGTTGCGGTCTTTTTTTAATAAGGCCGGTGTGAATCTGGCTCGTTATTCTTATATTGGCGGTGTTGTTCTATCGAGTGTCTGCAGCCCGGTCGTCTAGCGGTCAAGGATCGGGGCCTCTGGAGCCTCTGACGAGAGTT
>CAZYUK010000009.1:0-16471 GCA_964650675.1 uncultured Candidatus Bathyarchaeia archaeon | reverse complement strand
GTGCAGGGTGGTGGCCAAGCACGGAGGCTTCTACGCCTCCCACATCAGGGGGGAGAGGGAGACGATCATGGAGGCCCTGGGGGAGGCCATCGAGATCGGCGAGCGCGCCGGCGTACCCGTACAGGTCTCTCATCACCCTGCGAAGATCGGGGCATGGGGGAGGTCGGCGGAGACCCTGGCCATGATGGATGAGGCCCGTTCCAGGGGCGTCGACGTCGCCTGCGACATGCACCCATACATCGGGGGTAGCACCAGCCTGAGCGCCCTCCTGCCTCCTTGGGCGCAGGCCGGCGGCCCCGCGATGATCGTGGAGCGCCTCAGGAATCCGGATGAGCGCGGAAGGATCAGGCTCGACATGATGGAGGAGAAGGTGCCCGGTCCGGGCCCATGCGGCCTGGTGAAGAGGGGCATGTGGGAGAAGATACTCATCTCCTCCTACCCTGAGGAGTGGCCCATAGGCAGGAACATCGTTGAGCTGGCCACTGAGATGGGGGTCGACCCATTCGACGCCTACTTCGATCTCCTCGAGGCCTCGGTGGCGGTGGGGAGCGTCGTCGGCTTCTACTACAACGAGGAGGACATCAGGAGCGTCCTCAGGCACAGATGGAGCATGATCGGCTCAGACGGCTACGCGCTGGCGCCCTACGGCGTGCTGGGCGGCGGCCGCGGCCACCCGAGGAGCTACGGCACCTTCCCCATGGTCTTCCGCAAGTATGTGAGGGGCGTCTCCAGGCCAGAGCTCGTCTACGACGAGGCCGCTGAGGTGGTCTCCCTGGAGGAGGCTGTGAGGAAGATGACTTCGCTGCCCGCGGGTAGACTCAGGCTCGGCGACAGGGGGCTCATCAGGGTGGGATATTGGGGGGACATCATCGTCTTCGACCCCAAGAGGATCGCCGACACGGCCACGTACCTCGATCCCTACAGGTATCCACAGGGGATCGAGCATGTCTTGGTGAACGGCGTCGAGGTGGTGAGCGGCGGAGAGCACACTGGGGCGCTGCCCGGGAAGCCGCTGAGGCTTGGTCCTAAATGCCCCTAACTCTTCACCCTCTCGTTCTGGTAGACTCCGGCGTAGCCCTCCTCGACCTCGTCGGTTGAGTAGAAGACGAGCTGGGCGATGCGGGCGTCCCTCTTCAGCCTCACGCCGTGTGGGTTGTGGACGACGAGGAGGCTGCTGCTACGCCCCCTGTAGCCTGGGTCCCAGACCGCGGTCTCCACAGCCGCGCCGTTCCTGAGGACGGTTGACCTGCTCCTGGCGAGGGCGACGAGGTTCAGCGGCATGCTCACGACCTCGTTGTAAACGACGACGTAGCAGCCCTGGGGCAGGTTGAACCATCCTTCGGCGTCCGGCTCAATGGACTCCGTCTCTGCGACGACGCGCTCCCTGTTGGTGAAGTCGACGCTTCCGCCGCCCCTGTACGCCTGGACCTTCCTCAGGCTGAGGTCGAATCCAGCGGGCTGTAACTGCTTCTCGAGGTCGACGTAGTCCTTGATGAGCTGCTGTGTCTCTATGAGCCGCCTGATCGTCTTCGAGTTAAGCATGCCGTCACCTTTTGGTTAAGTTGGGCTGAGGGATTACAAAATGGTTTTGGCTGAGGAGGAGGTCTTCCCCATGGCGGAATGGGCTGGCCCAGCTGTTCTCATGGAAAAGAGATAAAAGGCGTTCCACGTCTCAAGGAGAGAGATGGCAAAGAGGTCCGAGTTCGAGCGCGGCGCGCAGGAAGATGACTTCGAGAGGAGGTGGCTGGCGAAGTTCGGCCGTTGCCTCGATGAGGCCGTCGGCGAGGAGGCAAGGAGGAGGGTGATGGAGGGCTCCGAGGGGCTCTCCTCAGGCTCGACGAAGCGTGAGGTCATAGGCTGGACCCGCGGGGCCGTGAGCCGCCTCGAGGCTGTCGCTGGGGATGAGAAGGCCGGGGAGGTCCTGACGGGGTGCGCCTGCCAGTACCCCAAGGAGCGCCTCGTCCCGCTCAGGGAGAAGTACGCCGAGACCCACGACCTCGGCCTCGTCCACCGAATGCTCCAGGAGCAGTTCCTCTCGACGACTAGGGAGTTCCTGAGGCTGACCGACGACCAGGTCAGGGACATAGTGAGGAGGGGCTGGGGGGTTGCAGGCGTCAGGCGAGGAGACACCATAGTGGCGACGAAGATGCCTTTCGAGTTCCACGAGTACTGGAAGGCTTCAACGCCCGAGGAGAGGCGGTTCAGGTACTGCCACTGCCACAGGGTGAGGGAGTCGATCAAGATGGGCGAGCCGATGCCCGTCACGTACTGCTACTGCGGCGCGGGCTTCTACAGGGGGATCTGGAAGTACATCCTCCAGAGGCCGGTGAGGGTCGAGGTGCTTGAGTCTGTTCTTAATGGTGACGATGTTTGCAGGATCATCGTTCACCTGCCCAAAGACGCCTAAAGACATCCTACAGCTGCTTCCTCATCAGACGCCTCGCGTACGAAGATCGATCTTGGAACTTCATTATTAAAGTTGGGTAGTTGTTAAATACAAATCATCTTACCCGTAGCTTGGGTCGATCAACTGATGTTGAAGAAAGTGGCGAGGAGCATACTCCTTATGCCTCTATTAATTATTTTGTTGGGAGCATTCAGGTCACCCTTCGGTGTCGCCCAGCAAATTGAACATCAGCCCATACTGATTGCCTCAGACAATGATTTCATCTCTAACCAATTCCCAGGAACAGGGACAAGGGAGGATCCATACATCATTGAGAACTTTAAAATCACATCCACCGGATCGATGACGAACGCGATCGAGGTGAGAAGCACAAGCAAACACTTCATAATACGGAACTGCCAGATAACCGCCTCCTACATAGGCATTCTGGTCGAGGCGGTCTCCGCGGGGACCGCCTCCATCATCAACAATACGATCACATCGAGCACCGAAAATGGAGGAGGCATCGTCCTAGGTGCAGATGGGGTGCTCGTATCAAATAACACATGCACAAACTTCGTCGAAGGAATTCACACCAACTACGCCTCGGACTGCATAATCAGTTACAACAACTTCTCGAACAACCACTACCATGGTATAAGTCTACGCTATTCGGATAACAACGTCGTGACGCATAACATAATAAAGAATAATGAGGCACACGCGATACTGATCATCAGGGAGTCCACCTACAACAAGATATTCAACAACACGATCATCGACAACTCGAGGATAGAGAGCTACGAGTGGGATAGCATATACAATATCGTGGCTGAACACCAGGCCTTTGATGCGGGGAGCAACAACATATGGTACGACGCCGAAAATAAAAGGGGCAACGTGTGGTCGGACTATTCTGGGACAGGAGAGTACATTATCGACGGCTCTGCACACACAGTCGATAAATATCCGCAGAAGGGTCAATCAACCCCATCCGGCACGGAGCCTCCGCACGAGAATGGAGGTGCACAAACAGGAGTACCGGGGTTCATGGCCGAATCAATTATAATAGGCGTGATTACCGTCATAATTATATCATTATACGTTAAGCGGCCTCGATTCATGACCCGGATACGTCTTTTGCTCTAGTCGTCGGTGTTCGGTGAATGGCGGGCTCGGTGGGATTCGAACCCACGACCCCCAGCTCCGCAGGCTGATGTCATATCCGTGCTAGACCACGAGCCCAGCCAACCATAGCAATACTCCGCCCATAAATAAGCTCTACCCAGCCCATATTCGAGGGCAAAGTTGCATTATTTTAAAACCTAACAGATCTATTTTGATCTGTTCCGAAATGACTAGGAGATACACGATCCTCGGGCTCGTCGGAGACGGCATCGCCGGCGAGATAGTGCCAGAGGCCATGAAGGTGCTGAAGGCCGCGGAGGAGAAGTATGGCTTAAACCTAGAGATCCTTGGACCGTACGATTTTGGTGCAAAGTACTGGGTCGACCACGACATGAAGCAGGGCTGGGACCCCGCCATCACCGAGGGGCTCTTCCGCGAGGTCAATGGCATCTTCAAGGGACCCGTGGGACTGCCAGATCTGCTAAGAAGGCTCCCCGGCCCGAACCTGCCCATAAACATGAGGATGGACCTAGACCTCTACGCCAACATAAGGCCGTGCAGGCTGAGGCCCGGCGTCGACAGCGTCCTGGTGGGGAGGAAGACAGGCGACATCGACTACATAGTCCTCAGGGAGAACTCCGAGCACATGTACGTCGGCATAGGAGGATACCTGAGCCGAGGCGGCACGACGGAACTCGCCGTAGACGACTACGTCCAGACCAGGAAGGGGTGCGAGAGGATCATCAGGAAGGCGTTCGAGATGGCGAAGACAGGCGAATACAAGGGGAGGCCGGGCGCGCCACTCGACGGCAGGAGGCGCGTGACATGCACAGCGAAGTGGGGAATCTGCAAGGGGGACGACCTCTTCAAGGACGTCTACCACGAGGTCGCCGAGGAATACCCAGACATAGAGCAGGACACCACCTGGATAGACTCATGGTCCTACTACGCGATAATGCGCCCGGACTTCTACGACATCGCGGTGATGCCGAACCAGTACGGGGACATAATGTCAGACATGTCGGGCGCCATACAGGGCAGCATGGGGCTCGCGGGCAGCCTGAACGCCGGGGACGACCACTGCTTCGCCGAGCCGACCCACGGATCGGCGCTGGACATAGCCGGAAGGATGATCTCCAACCCGACCTCAATGATCCTCTCAGTCGGCATGATGCTCAACTGGATGGGGAACAAGCACGGGGACAGGAGATTGAGGGAAGCCTGGCGGGGCATAGACGCGGCGGTCGACAGGGTCCTCGGCGCCAGAAAGGTCAGGACGCCGGACCTCAAGGGGAAAAACAGCACATCAGAGTTCGGCTCAGCCGTAGCAGAAGAGGTAAAGAAGAGAGAATAGCAGACCCAACAACATCCATCACGGGTAGATGAGCGTCCCCTTCCTCGCGACGAGGCGCCCTTCCTTGAAGACAGCCTCGATCTTCCCTGCATCCTGCAGGACCGAGACATCCTCAGAGGGATCGCCCTCGACGACCAGGAGGTCCGCGGACCTCCCGGCCTCCAGGGTACCGACGGAGTCGAGCGCACACGCCTCGGCCCCCGTCCTCGTGGCTGAGACGATCGCCTCCATCGGCGTCATACCCCCCTCGTCGACGTAGACCTGCAGCTCCCAGGCCAATCCCGGCACCTCCCAGTACGTGTTATCGGTCCCGGCCGCTATCTTGACCCCGGCCTCGTGGCACGCCCTGAAGTTCCTTCGGACGACCTCCTGCTCGGCGACGAAGCCCTTGGCCGCCGCCGGGTCGCCCCTCTCGAGCTCCCCTATGAGCCTCGGGTTGAAGAACATGCCCATCGTCGGGACGAGCATCTGCCCGCTCCTCACCATCCTAGCCACGAGGTCGGGGTGCTCGAAGAGGTGAGTGCCGTGCTCTATGGTGTCGACCCCCGACTCGACGGCGAACCTTAGGCCGGGCCCGTTCTTGACATGTGCGGCCACGGGGACGCCTCTCCAGTGGGCCTCCTCGACGGCCGCCTCGACCTCCTCCCTGGTCATGCAGGTGTGCTCGGGCCCAACGCCCTTCCTGTACCTCTTGTGGCCCGGGCCTATGAGCTTGATGAAGTCGACCTCGTACGTGAGGCATTCCCGGGTCTGCTTCCTGACTTCCCATGGCCCGTCGGCGCCCCTCCAGCCCTGGTTCTGGACTAATGGCGGCGCCAGGGCGTTAAGGTGGCCGCCCGTGGGCAGGACGCAGCCGCCGGCGACAACCCTGGGCGCAGGGAAGTAGCCCCGCTCTACAGCTGTCCTGAGGGCGACGAGCCATTCTCCCCTCAGCTCGGGGGCGTTCGGGATCGTGGGGTGGGGTATCCTCACCGTCGTGATGCCCTGCGTGAGCATCCTTTGGATAACCTGGACACCCTTCAGGAGACCGAGGGCAGGTGACGTGACGAGGTTGTCATAGTACTTCTTGAACCCCGGATCGCTGAGGTCCCTCTCGCCCAGGGGATGATTGTGGCTCTCTATAAGGCCCGGCATCACGATCCTCCCGTCCGCGTCGATCACCTCCGCGTCCGACGGGCCCCTGATGGTCCTCCGACCGCCCGCCGCCTTGATCAGCTTCCCCTCGATCATGACCGCGGAGTTCTCAACCGGCTCCCCGCCCTTCCCGTCGATGAGCCTTCCGCCAAGGATGACCTTCACCGACAAAACAGAACACTACCTCTAGATCAGGTTCAGCATATTTGAGACTTTAAGTGGCGATGAAGGCTAGGATATAGCCCTCTGAGGCGATTCCTAAGCCGCATAATAGGGTGTTAAATCGGCGAGCGGACCCTATTCTCGGTGACTTCCATGGAAGGCGAGAGGAGGGGGCTGCTCAGGGTGCTCTACCTGACAATCTTCCTCACGTCGACGGGGTTCGGCACCACGACCTTCCTCCTCCCGGTCTACGCGACGAGCCTAGGCGCCTCGTACATCGACCTGGGCCTAATGGGGGCTGTCGGGAACGTCGTCTACACAACCCTCACCATCACCACCGGCTACCTCCTGGACAGGTTCGAGAGGGTGAGATACTACCTAGCCTCGAGCATCATAGGGTCAGGGATCGTCCTCCTCTTCAGCATGGTTGGAAGCGTTTCCCAACTCTTCGTCGTGCGGTCCATACTCGGCGTGGCTTCAGCCTCCTTCTGGGTCACCGCCGCCACGCTGACCGCGGACATCTCCCCTAAGGAGGAGCTAACCCGGTCCATGGGCAGGTACAATCTCTCGTGGATACTCGGCTTCATAGTCGGCCCCTACCTCGGCGGCTTGATCTCAGGCGCATACGGCTTCCCGGTCCTCTTCACCATCCTCTCGATCCTCCCACTCTCGAGCGCCGTCCTCGTTTTCATCCTCATCAGGCCGAGGATCACGTTCAGGAACAAGGGGGAAGGGATGACTTGGAGCCTCGCAAGCCTCGGACGGGTGAAGTGGGCCTACATCACCCTCCTCCCGTTCACAGTCGTCCTCGGCATATACATGGCCATCATGCCTGGCCACATGAGCGCCATCGGCATGGCCTCGGCTCTGATCGGCCTCCTCGTCACAATGACGAACGGTGTTAGGGGGCTCGGCTTCCTCACCTCCGAGAGGTTCGTCAGGTGGGGGTCGACGAGGGCCCTGGCCCTAGCATCTATGATGTTGGCGGTCGGCCTCATACTCTTCTCCTACTCTTCGTCGGCTGAGGGCTTCGTCGTCCCACTGATCCTGTACGGAGGAGCCGCGGGCATAATCACCCCAGTGATCCTCGACATCATCGCGAGGGGATGCGACAAGGGCGCCCTCGGGACGGCGATGGGGGTCCACGAGGGGGTCTATGGCGTAGGAATGTGCCTCGGCTCTGCAGCGGGGGGCGCGATAGCCGAGCTCTACGCTCCCGGGACACTCTATCTTCTCCTCGCCGCCCTGTCGCTGACCATCCTGCCCCTCTCCATGTTCCTGGCGAGGCGGATGGGGACCGGAGATGGGAACCGGCAAAAATAAATCCCAGTACCCGAAAATAATGATGGAGCTTTGTCCTACGAGGATTATATCGCCGTTTTCGTCGTCCTCGGAATCCTAACCCTCTGTTTCTTCCTCATCAGGCGGCGGAGGGGTAAGTACTGGGAGATAGAGCACTTCGACAATAAGCCTCAGGAGTACGAGGAGAAGCCCCCCGAGTCAAGCCTGAAGCAGGACAAGGAGCTCGTCTTCGAGGGCTCGAACGTCAGGTCCTATGACGAGTTTGTCGAGATGCTCACAGAAGAAGAACTTAGAAGGATCGAGGAGAGGAATAGGCTTCAACAGGATTAAATAGCTCCAGCCTTCCTTAGCCTCGCTATCTTTTCGTCATCGTAGCCGGCCACATCCCTCAGAACCTCCTCCGTGTGCTCCCCGAGGAGCGGCGGCGGCGACTCGACGATACACGGGGTCCCAGAGAACTTTATAACAGGGCCGATCTGCTTTATCTTCCCGGTCTTGGGGTGCTTCATCTCGACCAGCATGCCCCTGTGGAGGACCTGCGGGTCGACGAATATCTCATCCAGAGTATAGACCGGCGCGCATGGGAAGCCCAATGACTGCAGCGCTCCGATCCACTCGTCCCTTCGCCGCTTCCTGAACTCTCTCCGCAGGAAGGGTATGAGGGTCTCCCTGTTCTCCACACGCCTCTCATTCGTCTCGTATCTGGGGTCCCTGACGAGTTCTTGGAGCCCCATGCCCTCGCAGAGGAGGGCGAAGAGCTTGTCGTTTCCAGCCGCGACGAGGAGGCTCTTCCCGTCTCCAGCCTCAAATGCTTGGTACGGGACTATGCTCGGATGGGCTGAGCCCATCCTACGCGGCACCTCGCCCGTGGCGAAGTAGTTGCCCGCTGCGTAGGTCATCCAGCTGACCGAGCCATCCATGAGGGAGATGTCGAGGTACTGGCCCAAGCCGTCCCTATCCCTCGCTCTCAGGGCCGCGAGTATGGCTATCGTCGCCCACATCCCGGCGCCGAGGTCGGTGATCGCCATCCCCACCCTGACGGGCGGCGCGTCCGGCTCGCCCGTCATCCCCATGAGACCCCCCATACCCTGGATGATGAGGTCGTATCCCGGACGGTCGGCATACGGCCCCGTCTGGCCGAAGCTTGATATGCTGCAGTAGATCAGCCTCGGGTTGAGACTGCTCAGGGTCTTGTAGTCGACGCCGAGGCGTTCTGTGACGCCTGGCCTGAAGTTTTCCAGGAAGACGTCGGATTTCTCGGCCAGCCTCTGCAGGGCTTCCCGCCCCTCCTTGGCCTTGAGGTCCAGTGTGACGCTCTTCTTACCCCTGTTAACGGCCATGAAGTAGCTGCTCTGACCGCCGACATAGGGTGGATAGCCGCGTGTGTCGTCGCCCTGGCCGGGTATCTCGACCTTGATCACCTCCGCGCCTAGGTCTGAGAGGGTCATTGAGCAGTAAGGGCCTGCGAGGACCCTGGTGAGGTCCAAGACCCTTACGCCTCTGAGGGGGGGCTCCTTGCCTTGGATCATGGTTCGTATCTTTGGTCCATTGGCTTTTAGCCTTTTCAGGGAAACCTGCTCACTTGCCCCATCTTATTGCGTTGGCGCCCCAGGCGAGGCCTCCGCCGTAGCCGACGGTGACGACGATGTCTCCCCTCCTGATCCGCCCCTCCCTCGCCGCCTCGTCGAGGGCGATGGGGATGCTGGCGCCCGCCGTGTTGCCGACCCTGTGCAGGTTGACGTACGCCTTCTCCATGGGGAGGCCCAGGGCGTCCATGCTGAACTTGATTATGTTGACGTTCGACTGATGGGGGACGATGAGGCCGACATCCTCCAGGGTCAGGTCGCATTTCTTAAGGACGGCCCTCACCGCCTCGGGCAGGGCTACTGTGGCGAAGTCCCAGACGGCTTTCCCGTCCATGAAGAGGTACTGTAGCCCCTTGTCTATGACCTCGTGGGTTATGGGCATCTTGACGCCTCCGGCAGGTATCTCTATCACCTTGCATCCTCGGCCGTCTGCCCTGAGGTATGAGCCGAGGACCCCGGTGCCCTTCTCCGCCTCCCCGAGGACCACGGCGCCTGCGCCGTCCCCGAAGAAGACGCAGGTCGTCCTGTCGCCCCAGTTGAGGATGCGACTGTATGTCTCGGCGCCGACGACGAGGATGTTCTTTAATCCCCCTGCCCCCATCCTTGCGCCGGCCTCGAGGGCGTAGACGAAGCCTGAGCAGACGTTTCCCACGTCGAAGGCCCCTGCGTTGGCTGCGCCGAGCTTCGCCTGTACTATGGGTGCCGTGGCGGAGAGGGGGATGTCGGGCGAGGAGGTGGCGAGGATGATGAGGTCGAGCTCCTCAGCGGTCACGCCTGCGTCCTTCAGGGCGGCCTCGGCAGCCTTCACGGCGAGGTCTGAGGTATAGGCGTCGGGCTCCGCGATGCGTCTCTCCTTGATGCCTGTCTTGGAGAATATCCACTCGGCGCTGGTCTCGACGTACTTCGTCCAGTCCTGATTTGTCATGACCTTGGGCGGGAGGTAAGAGCCTGTCCCCGCTATTCCCATCGACTTCATAACAACTGAAGGGGAAGTGGCTCCGGCTTTAACGGTTTCCCAGATGACGAAGAGGTGCTTGAGACGTGTTTTTCTGCTCGGATTCTTTATGAAGAAACGATGTTTTTATAGGAATCGGGTTTGGGGAGGAGTCTTTCCCGGTTCATTTTATTGAAAGGGGCCATTTTTAGGGGCGTCAGTTATCCCCCTCTATCAGCTTCTTGATGTAGCTGCGGTGGCACTTGTCCTCGTCCTTCTCGGCGCAGAGTAGGACTACCCGCTCGTGCTTCTCCATGAGGGCGCGTAGCTTCCTGATCCCCTCCTCCTCGTCGACAAGCATTGGCGGGAGTTCACGGGACTTATTACCGAGTTCCCTAATCCAGATGTACCGTTCACCCAGGCGTTTATCCAGCTCCCTCTTCGTGTATGCGCTCAGGAAGGCGCTGAAGGGGTTCTCCCTCACATCCACGACGATGTCAGCCTTCAACGACTCCAGTTCCTCGAAGAATAGGTCAGGCATCTTCCCGCCGTAGCCTATCGTCAACACCTCCTTCGTTGTTCCCCGCCTCGCCTGGATGATGAGACAGTCAATTCATCCGAAAAAGGATGATTTATACTCTATGATCGATTTGGATCAAACCATGGAGGTTCAGAACTACCTGAAGTATCAGGCGGCGAACGTCGTGGCCGTGATTCTCGCCTTGGCCATGAACTTCCTCGTAGACTTCATCCCATTGAACGGCGTCAACACCGCGCAGGTCTCAGACTCCTACCCGAACCTGTTCACCCCTCCGGGCTACGTCTTCGCCATCTGGGGTATCATATACATCCTCGCCATCGTCTTCATGGCGTACCAGGCGAGGCCGAGCCAGAGACAGGCAGGCTACCTCGACAAGATAGGGTACCTTTACCTGCTAAGCTCGGTGATAAACGTGACCTGGCTGGCGATCTTCCACTACTCGTACGGAGTCACGTCGCTTTACCTCGTGTCGACGGTCGTTCTCCTCCTACTGCTCGCGGTGCTTTTAGCCATCTACGTCAGGCTGGGGATAGGCAAGGCCGAGGTCCCACGCCGGGAGAAATTGGCCGTGCACCTCCCCTTCAGCATCTACCTCGGCTGGATCTCGGTAGCCAGCATAGCCGGGATAGCGTCTGCACTCAACGCGCTCCTCCCCGGGATACCGATGGACACCCAAGCCATGGCGACTGCTGTGATGCTGGTCGTCGCCCTCGTGCTGACCATGCTCATGCTGCTTAGGAGCAGGGATATGGTATTCGCCCTCGTCGTGGTCTGGGCGGTCACAGGCATAGCGATGAAACAGTCGTCGAACCAGCTGATCTACATGACAGCTCTGGTCGTCGGCGTCTGCGCCGCAGCGGCCATCCTGCTGACTCCGACCATCAAGAAGAAAAAATGGGTCCCCTACTACCTCTCGTGAAGACGCCGACCCTGTTCAACATCATAAAAAGAAGGCAAAGGGCGCCTGAAAAGCGATTACTCGCCCCAGACCCTCTTGAATAACCTGACCCAATTTTCACCCAGTATCTTCTTTGTTTCTTGGTCGCTGTAGCCTCTGGCGACGAGCCCCTTCGTAAAGTTGGGCATGTGTTCGAGCCAGCCGTAGCCCCAGGTCCCGTCCATGGGGGTGAAGTAGATCTCGTCGACCCTCTCGGGGTACTTCCAGATGTAGCAGCCCCTGGTGACGGAGTTGGGAAACTCTAGGTCGCTTCCGAAGCCGACGTGGTCGACGCCGACAAGGTTCACCGTGTAATCTATCTGGTCCATGAGGTCGTCTGTGATGGTGGTCTCCCCGGCCTTCTTGGCGAAGAAGGGCGTGACGCCTATAACGCCGCCCTTCTCGGCGCACGCCTTGATGGCCTCATCCGTCTTCGCCCGCTGGAGGCTGTACCTCCCGAAGTCGCCCCACATGTTCATCCTCGTCACCCAGCCGGCGTAGCCGCCCATCTCACGGGGCGTCGCCTCGCGTGACAGGATGTGGGTGAAGCTTACAGGGTCCTTGGAGAGCTCTATCGCCTCCATGCTGCTTCTGTCGCCTGTGTGGCTCAGGTCGACGAGTATGCCGAGCCTGTTCATCTCCTCGACGAGCTGTACGCCGAAGTTGCTCAGCCCGGCGTCGCAGCGCTCCACGCAGCCGTCGCCGGCCTCGTTCCTGAGGTTGTAGGTCAGCTGCATTATCCGGAGGCCCATTTCGTGGGCGATCCTCAGGAAGTGGAGGTTCCTCTCGAGGAAGCTGCTGTCCTGGGGGCCGAATACGATCCCGTGTCTCCCCTCCCTCTTAGCCTTCTCGATGTCGGAAGCCTTCCTTATGATGAGAGCCTTCCCCTTCTTCTTCTCCGCCCACTCGCAGTACTCGATCATCTCGCGGAGGGCGTCGCTGAAACTCCTCTGCATGCAGATTGTCGCATTTGAGGCGGTGACGCCGCCCTCGAGGAGGTCGTCGATCCACATGTCCTCGCCGACATAGTTGATGAACGCCACGATGCTGGCGTCGATGACTATGCTCTCACGATGGAGAGCCAGGGCATGCTCCGCCTCGTCCCTGCTCAGGTCGAGGTAACTCCTCTTTGTCATGGTAGATGCTTTGCGCCAGGGAATAAAGAATGTTTGAGGGCTGAACAGGGAAAAATACATCTGGTTGAGAATAATTAATTATGGGAACAACTTCTGGAGGCCCTGCCCCACCGTTAGAGAAGGCGTGGGAGTTTAAGGCCGACAACAACATCGACGGTTTCCCGCCTCTGGGCGTCACAGCCGGAGACAGGCTGATTCTGTTCGGCTCAAAGGATGGGAGAGTCTACGCGCTCAAGGCGGAGTCAGGCCAGTCCAAATGGACCGCGAGGATGGGCAAGTCTCTGAAGATCCCCCTCATCGAGTCAGGCGGCATCATTCTAGCGGCTAGCGGCGACAAGAAGCTATACGCCCTCGACGCCAAAAGCGGGGCGAGCCTGTGGCAGTTCTCCTCCGGCAATGATTTTCAGGAATGGGGCCCCCTGGTGACGGGCGACGGAGTCGTCTACATCGCGACCAAGGATAAAAGGCTCTACGCTTTGGACCTTCTGACGGGGAAGGAGCGGTGGCAGTTCTTATGCGGCGGCGAGATCGCGGAACCAGCCCTCAGTGAGGGGACCGTGATCTTCGGATCCCAGGATAAGACGGTCTACGCCGTCAATGGCGGAACCGGTACACGGATATGGGTGTCGAGGACCGATCACAAGAAGCATTCCCGGCCAATCATCTACGGCGGTAAGGTGCTGATCGCAGGGGACGACGACCTCCACGCCCTCGACCAGGGCACCGGCAAGATCCTGTGGGATGTCAAGGAGGTCCTGCACTACGGTGGCCTGCCGGCCGTGGTCGACGGCGTTGCGTACTGCACGAAGGGTCTGGCGACGGTGGATGTGACCAGCGGCGAGATGAGGGAGAGCACCATGTTTTCGCTGAACGACCTCTTCGACATCGTCGAGGTCGACGGGACCCTCTACACGATGGGGCAACCCTCCCTGACCGTCCGTTTGCACATCGCGCAGTTCCTAACCGCCTACGACCTGGCTTCCAAGGAGGAGAAGTGGCACGCCTGCTTCGACAACCTGATCGTCAGTGGCAACTCGATAATGGGCAATGATTATATTTACATGACATCTGGTGCGAACCTCATCGTCGTCAACGCATCGAAGTTCACGAGGAGGTGGGTTTCTGAGCCGCTCCCCGGAGGGTTCCTAGATACAGCGGACAGCCCAGTTCTGGTCCATGGTATGATCTTCGTGACCAACGGCAAGACGATCAACGCCTTCCGAGGCTCTAGCGATCCCCAGGCCATCCGCTCCTTTGAGACGGTTGAAGGATTCGACAAAGAGCCTATATACAATGTCGAGACCCTGAGGGAAAACGTCGTCTGGCCGGACAGATGCTGCATCTGCCTCGGCCCATCCGAGAAGTTCGATAGTTTCCGCTTGACTGACAAGGTCTACGGACTTGAGCGGGAAGTGGAGGCGAGGGGCGTACCGTACTGCAACTCGTGCTTCGAGAAGGTGTCCAAGATGTTCTCGAAGGAGAAGCGCGGAGTCATACTCACGACGGCGGTCCCCACCACCTACGCCTTCAGGAACGAAAGGTACCGCGCCATGTTCATGGAGGCAAACAGGCTGAAGTGAAGAGTCGAGTGGGTCAGAACCCCACCGCCTTCGACTCGCAGGCTGTGAGGCTTGTCGTGACGCCCCCGTGGAGTAGCCCCGTATCAGGGTCTCGTACGACCCCGACGGGCTTGGCCCAGCTCCTCAGCTCCTCGTCGATCCAGACGAGGTCATGGCCCATGGAGATCAGCCTATCCCTGACAGTCGTCGGGAACCTGCTGTCGATGTAGACCTTCCCGGTCTCCCTGGTGAGCCTCGGCGCCTCTATCGCCTCCTGGATTCCCATCTTGAAGTCAACGACATGGACGATGACCTGGGCTACGGCAGGTATGATGTTCCTCCCGCCCGGAGACCCGAGCGTCATGAACGGCTCCCCTCCCCTCAGCAGCACGGCGGGGCAGACGTTCTGTATCCTCCTCTTCCTGCCGTTGATGGAGTTTGCGTGCCCCGGCTCAGGGTTCAGCCCGTACATCGCGTTGTTCATGAGAATGCCAGTGCCCGGGATGACTACCCCTGAGCCGAAGAGGTTGACGAGGGTCTGGTTCACTGTGACCATGTTCCCAGCCCTATCGGCGACGGAGAGAGCCGTCGTGTGGTCGGGCTCGAAGGGCCAAGGCTTACCGGGCTTCACGGCGTAGGCCCTATCGAGCATGATCCTCCTCCTCTGCTCCTCAGCGTACTCCTTGGAGACGAGCGCCTTCTGGGGCACATTGACATAGCCTGGGTCCCCCATGTGCTCGAAGCGGTCGGCGAATGCGAGGCCGATAGCCTCCGCGACGAGGTGGAGCGCCTCGGGTGATCCGAAGCCATAGCCTGCGACATCGTAGCCCTCCAGGATGTTGAGGAACTCCATGAGCGTGGTGCCCGCGTGGGTCGGGTCGTAGACCACATCGTACCCCCTGTAATTCCCCGGCTCAGGCTCGGATACTATCGGCTCGTACATCGCCAGGTCCTCGGCGGTGATCAGGCCACCGTTAGCCTCCATCTCCCTCACAATGGCCTCGGCTATCGACCCCCCGTAGAAGGCTTCCCTGCCACCCTTGGCTACGGCCCTCAGGCTCCTCGCCAGATCCTTCTGGATCAGGGTATCAGGCTTCGGGAGCTCCATGTTGTATGGGAGGTAGGGGAACTGGCCATCGTGGAGGTAGGTGCGCCTCCACTCCTTGAGGTGCCAGAACGTTCTCATCCGCTGGAAGACGCTGCTCGCGGTCCCCCAGCCGACCTCGAAGCCTTCTTCAGCGACGCTGATCGCCGGCGCCATCACCTCCCCCAGCCTCATCGTGCCATACCTCTCGAGCGCCTCCGAGAGGCCGGCGACCGTTCCAGGCGTCACGCAAGCCTTGTGGCCGATGACGTTGGCGTCCCCCTCGACCCGCCTCCAGCCCATCCAGCCCGGCTCGGTCTCCTCTGAGAGCTCGTACATGTCGGGGGTGTAGCTCCTGGATGGCCTCCCAACGTAATCGACTATGATGTTCTCCCCCGAGGCGAGGTGGATCGCCATCACCCCCTCGCCGCCTAAGCCGTTCATCGCCGGCTCGACGACGCAGTTCATGAAGGCGGCCGCGACGGCGGCGTCGACGGCGTTGCCTCCCCTCCTCATCACCTTGACGCCGGCCTCCCCAATGAGCTGATGCTTTGACGCGACCATCCCGTTCGTGGCTACGCAGTCCTGCCTACCGGCGCCTATCCATCGCCTCGCCTGATAGACGTTCCGAGAATCGGACATGGTTGAGGCTTAACATAGGGTGATTAATAGTTGTCGCTGAGAGGGTTAAGTTTGAATACTTCTGAGAGTAAGGGCTACCCATGTCAGAGAAGCTTAAGGAACTGCTCGCAACGGGCAAGGAGTGGACGAGGGTCAAGACGAACATACCCGGCGTATTCATAGTTAAGCTCCCCGCCTTCAGGTCGAGTCCGGCACGCCTCTCGGTGGAGATCAACCCGGTCGACGCATCGGGAAACCCCACGAAGCGCCGCGGACTCTTCATCATGAGCGTAGAAGAGTATGAGGAGTTCAAAGCGATCCTCACCAACGAGAAGATGGAGAGCCTCCTAGACATGCTCGAGGAGGTCAATCCTAAGGCGACGGGCGGCCGCAGAGCGAAGATGAGCGACGATGTCATAGAGATCTAGCTCCAGAGTGAAGGCCTTGGAGACCCTAGATGAACTGCTCCTGAGACTCATGGATGTCCCCGCCCCATCGGGCTTCGAGGAGCCGATGATGAGGTTGTTGAAGTCCGAGCTGGAGCCGTACGTGGATGAGGCATACGACACCCCACGGGGTAACATCATCGCCGTGAAGAGGGGCACAG
>CAZYUK010000008.1:0-17121 GCA_964650675.1 uncultured Candidatus Bathyarchaeia archaeon | reverse complement strand
TACTACGTTGTTTAAAGAGCGCGCTAGAATCAGGGTATACTTAAGTACCATACATCATATCTATTTAATAGATAATATGACACATCAGATAGATAGGCTCTTCGGCTCCAGGACGAGGGTAATGCTCCTAACAAAACTCCTGATGAACGCCAACAGAAGCTACTATCTGAGGGAGCTGGCGAAAGAGCTGAACGTGCCATACAGCATGCTCTACAAAGAGAAGAACACCCTCCTAAGCCTCGGCATCCTAAAAGAAGAGAGGAAAGGAAAGATCAACCTCCTCTCCCTGAATAAAAACCTCCCCTACTACCCTGAGCTCAAGGGACTCGTGATGAAGACAACCGGGCTCGCCGGAGTAATTGCCGACTCCCTGCACACCATAGCCGAAGTAAAATACGCCCTAATCTACGGCTCCTTCGCCAACGGAGAAGAAACAGGATCCAGCGACGTGGACCTAATGATAGTCGGCGACACTGACGAGGAGAAGATCCTAGACGCGGTGACCACCGCCGAGAAAACGATAGGGCGAGAAATCAACTATATCCTCTGGAGCGAGAACGAGTTTTGCAGCAGAGTAAGGGAGAAACATCATCTCCTCATCAATATAGTGAGCAGGAAAGTGATAATGCTGGTGGGAAGTGAGGATGAGTTTAGAGGAGCTGTTAAGGGATAATATTATAAGGAGAATACCTCCCAACGCCGTTCTAGCTACGCGTACCCTCGCGCGAACCCACAGAGACGTAGCCACAGCTAAGACCCTGATCCAGAACCGGGACTTCGACTGGGCACTGGCGATAGCATACAACGCTATGCTCTCCGCAGGCCGTGCCCTCATGTTCAATCAGGGTTATCGGCCATCAAGCACCGAAGGACACGTTGCGGTCATCAAATACCTAAGTTGCGCTCAGCTCCGAATCTGGCAGCAAGCTTGTAACAGTGCTTAACGGAATGAGAAAGAAGCGGCACCGGATAGTGTACGAGGAGATGGACATCGTGTCAGAAAACGAGGCAAAGCGCTCTATTGAATGGGCTGAAGAATTGATAAAGAAGATAGATGAGATGATTCAACCCAAAAAATAGATCTTATCGACGAAAAATCGAGGAGCAGACACCTACTCTAACTTGGCAAGAAGATGAGCTCAATGAGCGCGCGTCGAGAAACGAAAAGCCTTGGCATGCCCCTGGCTCTGACGAGCGCCTCCATCTGCTCGTCGGTCGGCCTCTCCAGACGCTTCTCGACGGCTGTCACGCGCGCGAAGAGGTGGATCGAGGGGGCTACTTTTACAAGACATATAAATGGCGATGGCTAAAGCCTTCTTGATTAGCATGGCAGAAGCTTCTGGCGGTGGCATCGACCCGGTCAAGCTCGTCGAAGGGTACCTAGGCAGGTCTACCTGGAAGAGCAGGGAGAACAGCAACCTCGGCTACAGCTTCAGCAGCGTCTTCCTCCAGACCGCCGGCGAGGTGATGGAGAGGTACACGCTCGGGAGGGTGTACAGCCCGGAGGTCGCCAAGGCGCACATCGATGGGGATTTCCATATCCACAATCTGAGCATGGGTATAATCGGCTACTGCGCCGGCTGGAGCATAGAGGACGTGCTGACGCTGGGGTTCAACGGCGTCCCCGCCAGGACTGAGTCCTCTCCCCCGAGGCACCTCTCGACGGCGCTGCTCCAGCTCGCCAACTTCATGGGGACGATGCAGAACGAGTGGGCTGGGGCCCAGAGCTTCAACAGCCTGGACACCTACCTCGCCCCCTACGTCAGGGAGGAGGGGCTCGGCTTCAGGCAGGTGAAGCAGGAGATCCAGCAGTTCATCTACAACCTCAACATAGCGAGCCGCTGGGGTGGCCAGACGCCATTCACGAACATCACGTTCGACCTCAAGCCCCCGAAGGACCTCGCCGCCAGGAACGCCCTCTTCTCCGGCAAGGAACTCGGGAACACCTACGCCGACTACCAGCGCGAGGTCGACACGATTAACTCGGCCTTCTGCGAGGTCATGACGGCGGGGGACATGCGTGGACGCGTCTTCACCTTCCCCATCCCGACCTACAACGTCACGGAGGACTTCGACTGGGACAGCCCGGTCTCGGACTCGATCTTCAGGATGACAAGCAAGTACGGGACGCCCTACTTCCAGAACTTCATCCACAGCGACCTCGACCCGACGGAGGTTAGGGCGATGTGCTGCAGGCTCCAGCTTGACCTGAAGCAGCTCCAGAGGAGGGTCGGAGGCACCTTCGGCTACGCGGACAAGACCGGGAGCGTAGGCGTAGTGACCATAAACATGCCTCGCCTTGGGTACACCTCCAAGGGGGATGAGGACGCCTTCATGGAGCGCCTCGGACGCCTGATGGAGCTCGCCAGGGACAGCCTCGAGGCTAAGAGGGCCGTCGTTGAGGAGAACATAGAGAACGGACTGCTCCCCTTCACGAGGCGCTACCTGGGCAACCTCAGGTGGCACTTCCAGACGATAGGCCTCATAGGCATGCACGAGGCCCTCCTCAACCTCATCGGGAAGGGGATCGAGACCGATGAGGGGAAGGCGATAGCCTACAAGACACTCGAGTACATGAGGGGCAGGATCGAGGAGTTCCAGGAGGGGACCGGCCACCTCTACAACCTGGAGGCGACGCCCGCCGAGGGTGCCAGCTACAGGCTGGCGAGGCTCGACAGGGAGAGGTACCCAGACATAGTCACCGCGGGAGAGGAGGCACCCTACTACACGAACTCCACGCACCTCCCCGTCAACTACACAGACGACCTCTGGGACGCCCTGGAGCACCAGAAGAAGCTCCAGACAATGTACAACGGGGGCACCGTCTTCCACGTCTTCCTCGGCGAGAGCCTCCCGGATCCTGAGGGCTGTAAGCTGCTGGTGAAGAGGATAGCGGAGAGGTTCCCGATACCCTACTTCACGATAACCCCCACGTTCAGCATCTGCATCGACCACGGGTACATCAGCGGCGAGCACTTCAAGTGCCCCATCTGCGGCAAGGAGGCCGAGGTCTACAGCAGGGTGGTCGGCTACTACAGGCCGGTGCAGAACTGGCACAAGGGCAAGCAGGAGGAGTACAGGCAACGCAGAGCATACGCCGTAGTAAGCGCCGCGTAGCCGGCGACCTGCCCATAGTGGGGCTTCAGAGGCTCAGCCTCATCGACTACCCAGGGAAGATATGCGCCACCTTGTTCACCGCAGGCTGCAACTTCAGGTGCCCATACTGCTACAACGAGGACATAGTCCTCAACTACCAGGCCATGCCTAATATCTCTGAGGACGAGGTCATCAGGTTCCTCCACCCAAGGCTGGGTTTCCTCGACGGCGCCTGCGTCACGGGCGGAGAGCCCACCATCCATCGCGAGCTTCCGAGGTTCCTGGGCAGGCTGAAGTCCATAGGGTCGCTGGTGAAGCTCGACACAAACGGTTCCAGACCCAAGGCGCTCTCGTATATCATGGATAAGAGACTTGTCGACTACATTGCTTTGGACGTGAAGGCCCCCCTGAGCAGGTACGAGGAGACCATAATGTACAGGGTGAAGCCTGAGACCCTCAGGGAGACGATCAGGCTCATCAGGAGGAGCGCCGTCGACTACGAGTTCAGGACGACTGTGGTGCCAGGCCTGTTGGACGGCGACGACCTCGAGGAGATAGCGAAGACCCTCGCAGGATCGAAGAGGTACATACTCCAGCAGTTCAGGCCGGGCAAGACCCTCTGCCCAGACTTCAGGGATGTGAAGCCGTACAGCGAGGCCGAGATGAGGCATTTCAGAGACAGGATAGCCCCCTATTTCGCGGAGACGGGGCTGAGACTTTAGGTACGGTATCATGGAGCTCGGGCTGTGTTAGCCCGCCTATGAGCCCGAATATGCCTAAATGCGACGGTCGGGGAGAAACCGGAACGGTAAGGTTCTGCGACAACCTTTCAGGGTGGTAACTTGGAACCACCTGCTGGAGATTTCGCCGTTCCGGTCCTTATTCGGCTTGAGCGGTCTAATATATACCTTTCTGAATCAAGCTACGCTCGGACCGAGCGGTGCGCCTCACTAGGGAGGCGTTGAGGGCTCATTGTTCGACATTCATCAGCTCCAGCGACTTCCTCTCCGCCCACCGGACGTATTCGTCGCAGTGGAGGAGGCCCTCGGCCTTCAACTCGTCGTACTTCGCCTTCCCCTCCGGGGTCCTCGTGCTGAATCCGAGGAGGCCATAGCAGTCGATGTGGCCCCACTCCCCCTCGAAGGCTCTCATCAGCTCCTGGGTTAACGCCCTCATCTTCGTCCTCTTCTCGTTGAACTCGTCCTCCGCCTCATCGCCCGAGGTGCCGTACACGAGGCCAAGCGCCATCGCTGCTCCGCTGACGGCACCGCATATGCCGCCCCACCCGGCCACGCCTCCCCCGAAGTTGGATGCTATCCTCATCACACTGTGGCTGATGCCCTGCAGCCTGCGCGCCTCATCGATCCTCTTGAGGACGCTCTCGCAGCAGTTGAACCGCGCCCCTCCCCTGGAGATCATGGTTCACATTAGGCTTGCTGCGGGGGAAAAGGTTGTGGCTCAGTGGTAGCCGGCTAGGACCATCATGATCGGGGTGATGGTGATCTCCACCACGGCGGAGACGATGAAGAGGACGATGATCCTCCTCGCGAAGAGGCCGAGGGCTAGCCTCAACTCCTTGACGGGGTCGCCTTGACCCCTGATCCTGTTGAGCATCTGGTAGCCTATCCCCATCCCCATCGCCATGCTGATGAGGAAGAGGGGCACCTCTATGACGCCGTGGGGTGCGAGGCTGGCGACGGCGATCGCCGCGCTGTACTGGGCGGCGAGGTCGTAGGTGACCCAGCCGATGATGAAGCCGTTGAATATTATGAAGAACAGGGAGGGTATGCCGACGAAGACGCCGAGGAGCATGAAGAGGAGTCCCTTGCCCACGTTGTTGACCACTATGAAGGCGAATATGCCGGCGATGCCCCACTGGCTGAGGTCAGGGAACGCGCTTTGGATCTCATCCAGCCCACTTCCCGGCAGGCTGCCCCCGAGGGCGTAGCCCATGGTGGAGGAGAAGAGGAAGAGGAAGCAGCATAGGGTGAGGAAGGGTGTGAGGCCCCTCACGTAGTCGGCGTACCCGCCGAAAATCCAGCCCGTGAGGCCCCTCGGCTTCGCCTCCGAATCCTCAGCCATCACTTTTCCCCGACTTTCCTATCCCTAAGCAGCGCCGCCCTGATATCTCTTTCGAGTATGGTTCTCCTATTATCCTTCTTGGCGCACTCGACGGCGGCCTCCGCCAAGGCTAGGCTGTACTCTCCCACGGCGCTCCTCAGCTCCTCGGCTGCCCCGCCGCTTATCCTGTAGTCGCCGAACTTCTTTATCAGCCTCCGCATCGGCGCCAGGGTGAACTCCTCGGCCAAGATCGACCACCAACGAGGAAGTTAGCCACGCTGTTATTGTATTTTTCCAATACCCGCCGGAATACTGTTATACTCTGAGTTAGCCCATTGAAATCGTCGAATGCTGACCATCCTCTTCGTGGAGACGGCTCTGGAGCTGGTTCCTCGTGACATCGCAGGGCACCCATCGGTGGTGAGGAACGCGAGGAGGCAGGGCAAGAGGCCGGAAGAGACCCTGCTTGACAGGAGCCTCCACCACCGCGCCATGCTTGGGCTACCCTTCGCCGAGAAGAGGGGGAGGCCGGACATAATCCACTTCTGCCTCCTCGAGGCCCTCGGCTCGCCCCTCAACAGGATGGGCCAGCTGAAGGCCTACATCCACACCCACGCAGATGTAGCCATCGATGTGACACCGGACGTGAGGGTGCCGAGGGACTGCCTCAGGTTCAACGGCCTGATGGAGAGGCTGCTCGTCGACGGGCAGGTCCCGCCTGCGCCGGAGAAGCCTCTGATGAGCGCGCATCCGGCCAGCCTCGAGGAGATCAAGGCGGGGATGAAGCCTTCGAGGACGGTGGCGCTTACGAGCCATGGGTCACGGGTGGGGCTCGACGACCTATGCGTGAAGTTGGCGGCGGAGGAGAGCCCACTCGTCTTCATAGGCGCCTACCCTCATGGCCCGATGCAGTCCGAGACGCTATCCCATGCCGACGAGGCGGTGAGCATCTATGATGAGGCGCTCGAGGCGTGGACGGTGACGTCGCGCCTCGTGTACGAGTATGAGAAGGCCTCAGGCGTCGTTTAGCCTGACCTCAAACTCGAGGAGGTCGTGTACAACGTCGGCACCGACGCCTTTCCCTGACCTGTCAAGGTGGTACGCCTTAATCCCAAGAGCCCTCGCGGCCTCGTAGTCGTAGACGGGGTGATCGCCGACGTGGGCGACCTCTGCGGGGCTGACCCCGAGCTCCTCGCAGACCCTCGAGTAAAATTCCGGAGACTTCTTCACGTCGTTGAAGTCAGACGGCGCGGAGAAGACGCGGGCGAATGGGGTGTCTAGGCAGCGGAGCTGCACCTCCAGGAACTCCCTTATGGTGTTGGAGGTGACTACGAGAGCGTACCGTCTCCCCAGGCGCCTGAGGACACCGTTGGCTTCGGCGTAGGGGGTGCATGCG
Source organism: uncultured Candidatus Bathyarchaeia archaeon (assembly GCA_964650675.1). Taxonomy (GTDB): domain Archaea; phylum Thermoproteota; class Bathyarchaeia; order TCS64; family TCS64; genus UBA8941. The sequence goes on along the minus strand of CAZYUK010000008.1, from coordinate 10,568 downwards.
TCCATCCGGTTCCTCAGGAGGTCCCTCCAGTCTCCGGGCAACCTCAGCCTCTTGAACCAGTACCCGACGTCGTACCACTCCGGCCTCTGGTCTCCCACGGTCATATACTCCGCGAGGACCAGCCTCTTCGCCTCGTCGAGGCCGACTCCGCGCTCCTCGGAGTAGAGGCGCGGCATGTCCACCTCCCAGATCAGGTTGCTGAAGGCGTGGTCGACGAGGGTCCCCTCCATGTCGAAGCTGACGACCCTGATGCCCGGCATACCCAATTCATCTCGGGCGCGGCGAATAAAAATCTGCCCGCCGCTAGCAACCGTTAAAATCGCTCCAGGTCAATCCTATAGGGATGCCTATGGAGAAGCTCATCATCACGGCGGCGGTCACAGGCGGCGAGCCTGTGAGCAGGGAGATGACACCCTACGTCCCATGCACGGCCGAGGAGATAGCCGAGGAGACTTACAGGTGCTGGGAGGCGGGGGCATCCCTTGTCCACCTTCACGCGAAGGACCCTGTGACCGGTAAGCCTGCGGCCGACCCGAACCCCGTGCTCAAGGAGTACCTGAGGCTAATCAAGGACAGGTGCGACATAATCACGAACGTCACCACCGGCGGAGGTAGGAGGGCGACCGCCGAGAAGCTCGACGAGATGGTCAGGGAGCGGTGCTACCTCGGCGAGGAGATGATGTCCCTGAACATGGGGAGCGTCAACCACTGGACGCGCCCATACCAGGGGGTCTTCATGAACGAGGTCCCCACGATAGAGCGTTGGGTCGGCTACATGAACGAGGCGGAGATGAAGCCCGAGCTAGAGTTCTACGACACCGGGATGATCAACACGGCGAAGCTCCTCGTCCAGAAAGGGTCGCTGAAGGAGCCCCTGCACGTCCAGTTCGTCATGATTGGCTCGACGGGCTTCTCCGCGACACCGAAGACCCTCATCTACTGCCTCGACCAGCTCCAGCCTGGCTGGACTTGGAGCGTCTGCGCCCTGGGCAGGAACCAGCTCCCGATGGGGGCCGTCGCCATGACCCTCGGTGGCAACGTGAGGGTGGGATTCGAGGACAACATCTTCATCAAGTATGGTGAGCTGGCGAAGAGCAACGCCCAGCTCGTCGAGAGGATCGCGAAGATGGCTGAGGCGCTGAACATCGAGGTAGCGAAGCCGGACGAGGCTAGGCGCATCCTCGGGCTCAGGAAGGGCTAGGCTTGGACAAGCTGATAATCACTGCGGCCGTCACTGGCGGGGAGTACGTCTCCAGGAAGGACACGCCCTATGTGCCGAGCACCGTCGACGAGGTGGTCGAGGAGGTCGCCAGGAGCGTCGAGGCCGGCGCCTCGATAGTCCACCTGCACGCCAAGAACCCCGTCACGGGCGAGGCCTACTCTGGGGACCCGAATCCGGTGCTGAGGGGGTACATTAAGGGCATCAGGGAGAGGGTCGACGTAGTCATCAACGTCACCACCGGTGGCGGGAGGGTCGGGAACCCGCCCGAGGCCTGGGACAGGCTCGTCAGGGAGAAGTGCCTCCTGGGAGAGGAGATGATGTCCCTGAACATGGGCACCATGAACAGGTGGGCGGAGCACCCCACCGGCGACGTCTTCCTTAACACGGTACCGATGATTGAGCGGTGGTGCCGCTACATGGTGGAGGCCGGCGTCAAGCCCGAGCACGAGGTCTACGACACCGGGATGATAAACACCTGCAGGCAGCTCGCCGAGAAGAAGATCATCCCGGAGCCGCTACACATCCAGTTCGTCATGGTCGGCAGGACCGGCTTCCTCCCCACGCCGAAGGCATTGATCTACAGCCTCGACCAGATACCGAGTAGCTGGACGTGGAGCGTATGCGCCCTGGGTAGGAACGAGATTCCGATGTGCACCGCAGCCATGCTCCTGGGCGGCCATGTCCGCGTCGGCTTCGAGGACAACATCTTCCTCAGGAGGGGCGAGCTTGCTAGGAGCAACGCGGACCTGGTCCGGAAGGTGGCGATCATCGCGAGGGAGCTTGACAGGCCGATAGCGACGCCGGACGAGGCGAGGAGTATGCTCGGCTTGCATAAGCCGTAGCGCGAGGCATTACACCCGACGATATTTTCTGTTTTTTTCACGGGGTTGTGGTAGAATCCTTAATATTTGTTGTTTCAGAGATAATTATCCAGAAGGATGTGAAGGTTTTGGCTGTTAAGATTACGTCAGACTACGTTGACCTGCTGAACGAGGCGGTCCAGAGGGAGATCCAGGTCTCCATCCAGTATCTCCTCCAGCACGGGAAGATGGAGAAGCTGATCCGCAAGGTGATCGCGGAGAACATCCTCCTTGACAAGACCACCTACGAGGCGGTGGGGAAGTTCCTCAGGGAGATCGGCATACAGGAGATGAAGCACGCGGCCTCGATCATGGAGAGGGTCTACTACCTCGGCGGGGAGGCCACCACGAAGGCGAAGAAGCCCGTCATCGGGGGCTCGCTGAGCGAGTTCGCGAAGCTCGGAGTCAACGCCGAGGAGGAGGCCCTCGTCCTTTACAGGAAGATCATCGACGAGGCGAGGAGGATGGGGGATTACGAGACCCACGAGCTCTTCGAGAAGATCTACGGCGAGGAGGAGGGGCACCTATTCAAGTTCCAAGAGTACGTCAAGATGCGGGACGAGCCCGAGGGTGAGGGAGCCGAGCCCTCCGAGTGGAGGAAGATATTCACCGACGACTACTTCGCCCTCCTCAACAAGGCCGTCGCCAGCGAGATCATGGCGATCATCCAGTACACGAACCAGCACGAGAAGGCGGCGCTCCTCAGCCTACGCATGAAGGAGACGCCCCTCGAGGTGATCACGGAGAAGAACAAGACGAAGGCGGTGAGCGACCTCCTCAAGCCCATCTTCATGCAGGAGATGGAGCACCTAGAGAAGATCTCGGAGAGGATCTACCTCCTCGAGGGCGAGGCGGCGGTCCTGCCGGACCCGCTTCCCAGGGTGGGGGACACCGCCGATGACTTCCTGATGCTCGACCACGAGGCGGAGAACGACGCCATCCTCCTCTATAGGGGGATAATAGAGGAGGCGCTTAAGCGGGGAGACACGCAGACGAGGCGCCTCTTCGAGGACATAGTGATCCAGGAAGAGGAGCACTACTGGAAGTTCGACGACTACGTTCGATAAACTCCTACACGAGGTCTTTTCACCTAATTTTTTTCATTTACACTACATAAGTAACATGGAAAATCCTTGATGAAAGCGGCTATTCTATGCTGATTACGTTCCGATAACTCTTGGGTTCATGGGGATAAAATTTTATCCCTCAAACCCAAAAGAGGCCACCGGTTCTAGGCTAATTCTCGAAAAAAAATATACTAGTCATCCTGGTGGCATACATGTCCCTTCGCCTGATGAGGACGATGAGACTGTACGCGTCTATTGCGGCTTCTTCTTCTCAGGGTGTGCTTTAGCTACATGAGCGTCTCTCTGCTTGGCACTCGGAAAGATTTCGCCGCACACTTTACACTTGCAGGGCATACAGAATCCAGGCAAGAGACAATAGGCGACTATTTATCCTTTTTTGTAACACGCGAAGATGACTTGTCGAAGCCGTGCGCGCCAACTCCACTTATTTTTTTCTGAACAGCGCGAACAGCTTCAAGCACCCTTATACATCCACCTTCGAACAATCTTGAACCGGATAGGAACCCTTAAATAAAAAGTGTGTTATATCCAACATAGTGTTGGAATAATACAACAAATAGTGTGATTGAAACAACAAAGGAGATGGGATGGATGGAAACCTGGTTAGGCTCGATCCCCATAATAGGGATAATGATAGTAGCGCTCGCGATCATCTACATATGGGCAATCAACAAGGAGAAAAAATCCGGGTTCCCCCTGCAAGACGAGAGAACAGCCAAGATACAGGGCAAGGTCTACAAAACGGTCTTCTACATCGGCGTCGGCTACCTGCTCGCCCTGAACTTCTACAACATAATCAACATCGAGTTCTTCGGAGGAACCGAGCTGGAGTCGATGCTTGCCATCAACTCCGCAGTGATGATCATGAGCGTGTCCGCCGGCGTACTGCTCGCTTACTACGGTAGAAAGGGCGACGCCTGAGGCTGAACGACCATGAGGACCCGAATCAAGGAATTCAGGGCAAGGTACGACATGACTCAGGCCGACCTCGCCCTGAAAGTCGGTGTCAGGAGGGAGACCATAGTCTTCCTCGAGAAGGGAAAGTACAACCCCTCTTTGAAACTTGCCCACGACGTCGCTGTCGCCCTCAAGTCCACGATTGAGGAGCTGTTCATCTGGGATGATGAGCCCTAGGATCGTATCTATGTCGAGCTACGCGCAACGTTGGGAAGCGAAGCTCATGCATACCTGGAGGACTTTCACTGAGTGAGATAGCTATTCGAGTTGAGAATCTTACACGAGATTTTGGCCCATTGAGAGCATTGGATAACCTTACGTTTGAAGTCCCTGCCGGTAAAATTTTCGGATTTCTAGGGCCTAATGGGGCAGGCAAGACAACAACTATTCGCCTGTTATTAGGTCTATTAGACCCAACTTTTGGGCGAGTTGAGGTTCTGGGCTTCGATTCTAGCAAACAACCTGACGAGATCCGTGCCAGAACTGGAGCGCTTCTCGAGTGCAACGGCATCTATGAACAAATGAGCGCTGAGGATAACATGGAATTCTATGCAAGGATCTGGCGATTACCAACAGCTGAAAGACAAGTAAGAATCAAGGAACTACTCACCCAGATGGGGTTGTGGGAGAGAAGAAAGGAGCTTGCCGGGAAATGGAGTAAAGGCATGAAGCAAAAACTAGCCTTGGCTCGTGCAATACTTCACCAACCCCAGTTGATCATTCTTGATGAGCCGACTGCTGGACTCGATGTAATGGCTGCGATGTCTATTCGCGAAAATTTGGCTTCCCTTGCCGATAGTCAAGGAGTGACAGTTTTTCTTACAACCCATAACATGGCAGAGGCTGAGAGATTGTGCGCTCAAGTGGCTGTGATCAGAGAAGGAAAATTGGTTGCCCTTAATGATCCAGATGACTTGCGCGCGCAAGTCGGTGGATATCGTATAGAGGTCAGGGGGAAGGGGTTCAATGAGAACGTGCTGACATTGTTGAGAGAAAGACCTGAGGTCTCAACTGCAGAAGTGACCAGCAATCAATTGATAATTTCCTTGAGTGAGGAGGTAGATTCCTTTCCTCTGCTTGACCTGTTAGTAAAAGCGGGTGTCACGGTGGAAGAGGTTCGCCGAGGAAAAGCAAGCTTGGAGGATGTTTTCGTGACGCTAATGGAGGAAGAAAGATGATCGAGGATATTTTGACTGTGATGTGGAAAGAAAGAAAAACCATCTTACGCGGTCGAGCCATCAGCTCAAAATTCCTACAGATACTGTTATTCCCAATAATACTCAACACAGTATTTCCTATCACATGGGGCCCAGATTGGGTAACAGATTTCCCACCACTACTAAGCGCAATAATTATACCGGCACTTCTGCTAGCTGTCATGGTCCCCGACTCATTCGCTGGAGAGCGTGAACGAAACACCCTCGACACTCTACTGGCCAGCCGATTGCCAGATCGAGCGATCTTCTTCGGTAAATTGGTTACACCGATCATCGTGGGATGGGGAACTGCGGTATCGCTAAGCCTTGTTAGCCTAATAGTAGTAAACACAGCTTACGGGGAAGGAGAACTCCTCCTATTCACGCCACCAATTGCCATAGGCATTCTAGTACTCAGCTTCTTGTCATCCACAACAATGGCAGGGGCTGGGATCCTCACGTCTTTACGGTCGGAAACCGTTCAAGAGGCGATGCAGAAACTACTTACCCTTTTCACTGTACCAGCCGTGTTAGTGCAAGTGTTACCTCTGCTCTTTAGGGAGCAGTTCGCAGCGTTCATGAGAACAGCAGACGGATTGCAGCTTTTATTCATCGCTGTGGCCGTTTTAGTTCTGATCGATATTGGGATTTTCTCATTAGCATTTACTCGTTTCCAACGGTCAAAGATGTATCTTCATTGATAAAATGATGTATAATTTGAACAGAGACTGCGTGAAAACTCGAATTCATTGCGCATTTCTTGTTAAATGAAGTTGATGAGGTAAGTCGATATTATTTATAGAGGTCAATTTCCTTGCTGCAAAATTAGTTTTCACGCAGTCTCAACATTTTTTAACTCGTGCACGTGGTGAGGATGATTGAGAATGCTCTATTTATAAAAAACTGTAATTACACTTTATGTGTGATCTACACGATATATACATGTGATATATGATACACGATGGAATGAATATACACAAGAGAAGGAGAAGAAAACAAGGAAAACTTGAAAAAAATTGAAAATAAGTAAAAAGAGGGTTTAGGGGGATAAAATTTAATTCCCCAAACTCAAACCCGCCTTGCGATCTCTACTAACTGACACTAACTGCCCATTCCCCTATCCTCTCTCCCATATCCTACTCATGTCACACAAACAAACCAACTAATAAACGCGCGTGCATTCGAAAACGTCATAAAACCCTTTTTCCGTAGGATATTTCATGATAGAGCCCTACATCAATGTAGAACTTTTCCCTGACAATATCTACATGGAAAAAGGAGTCTTTCAACAATCAGTGAATTTCGAGTTTAGATTCTATACGGATTCCGATGAGCCGCTGGAGCTCCAAGAAGTCAACGTAGACGGGTATGATGAGGCTTGTAGGCTATTGTTTACATTCCCGTTAAACAGCTTCGGGTTCATACCACCCATCCTGCTGGTTACTGAGCGAAAGGTGGAAAGGGGAAAAACACTTGAAATCTTCAATCCGATCCCAAATTACCCCACAGGATACGCAATAAATAGACTACATTACAAATTCAAATTTAGAAGCAGATCCGGAATCCGAGTAGAAGCGAAAAAAATAGTACTTCCAGTGGTGTATGAGCAAAAAAGGAGCTTGATCCTGCCTTTCAAGGGGGCCTGCCTGGTAACGGAAGGCCACGACTATTTCACCCACCACCGCCGAAACTTCCCCCTATTTCACCCAATAATACAGAAAATAGGGATAAAAGGAAACAACTCGAGGTTCGCATACGATTTTGTGCTACTTGACGACGAGTTTAAGATGTATGAAGGCACACCTACGAGGAATGAAGACTTCTTCTGCTGGGGGAAGCCCATTCTAGGCCCCGGAGACGGGGAGATAGTAGCCTTGGAGAGGGATTCTCCGGATAATTCGTATAATACTTTTCCTGCATTCGACGTCGAAGCTCATATCAGGGATCCGGAGACAGAGATGAAGAAACATCTTGGCAACTTTCTGATGATCGATCATGGGGGAGGCGAGTACAGCGTCCTAGCTCACATGATGAAAGGATCCGTAAAGGGCAGAGAGGGAGCCACCATAAGAAAAGGTGAAATGATAGGACGTTTAGGGAACTCCGGTGACAGCTTCTTCCCACACCTACATTATCAGCTTCAAAACGGACCTGGCATTTTGAAGCCCGAAGGCCTCCCAAGTAAGTTCGAAAGTTTTGATCTTATGATGGGAAATGAAGTCAAAAGGCTGGAAAATGCTTGCCCTAATACCGGCATGATCGTTAAAAGTTGAATCCACACAGTTTTACATTTTTAGTAATATGGTTCTAGATTTATCTCATGCTCGGTGCGGAGACGACTGAAGTAATTAAAATCAGGGAATAATTATCGTTACAAGGCGCTAAATGTTAGACATGCGTCTCGTTATATTAAAAAAAGGGCTGGCGCGCGTGAGTTTGGGTTTATGGGGATAAAAATTTAACCTTTCTCTCTCTCTCAAACTAACTAACTAACTCTCTCTATTCTTATTCTCTTCTTCTCTTTCTCTTTATTATTCATTTTATTATTATCTAATATATACTAATTTATTTATATATCTCTCTATATGCACATCCCTAATAAAAGAATAGGAAAATACGCAGCAGGTTAGTTAGGCTAGAAAGTTACGCGCGCCCGAAACCTTGATTAAAGAAGAACACTTCTTTTTTCTTTAAATAAAACATTCTCTGCACGTGTGAACAACTCGAGGTAAAGGAGATAGATATCGAAGAGATTAAAGCCTATATCGATTTCAAATTAAAGGTAGGAAAATTAGATTCATGCCTTTTATTTCTATGTTCTTTTCTGAGCTTTCTTTTTGGGATAATTCAAACTCTTATAGGAGGGCTCCAGTATGCATGCCCTTCTCCCTTGTTACGCGCGCGCATTGGTTTTAATTTGTACCTCTACCTTTATATAGCATGCTTTGCTCCAAATTCACTACCTCGTGATTGATCCCCAATTCAATCAATTTATCTTTACCTTGTTCGGTACACAGTATAGTTCCTCCCTTTCCCGTGATGACGCCATTTACACATATGAAATCACCACCAACTATTGTTGCCACTGCTTCATGACTCTTCAAGTCTACTATAGTTAAATCAGCATCAGCACCAGGCGACAGATGGCCTTTGTTGGGCAAGCCTAACATCTTAGAAGGCGTTAGGCTGGTGCGATCTACAAATTCTGTGATAGTCCATGCTCCAAAATCTACCAGTTGCAACCCAAATCTGAGGAGCCAATTGCGAGGTATGCTGCCACCGTCTGTACTTAAAGCATCGATTATGAACTTGTTCTGTTCATCTTTTCCAGTTGCGCAGTGAAATGCCGTTACGCGATTATTCACTGGGAATCCAACTATGCAGTTGCCTTGATTAGTTAGCCAGTATTCAAGAGCCCCCTTGCCATCGAAAAGTCTATTCTCGCCATTGATATTTTCCGCCACACAGTAACCCCAACCTCCCAGAAAGGCTTTCTTTAAACCCTCTTCAGTAGATTCGTATCCCCCCATTTTAAGGCAAGTCTTTGTCACGTTGCTTTCTGGGATCCCGTTCATGCACTTCCCGCTCGTCCCGTTTACAGTTGCCAGATGGAACTCGGAGATTACATGGCGGTTCTTCTTCAGGGCATGTAGTGCCTGTTGTACCTCTTCGATGGGATCTCCTCTTATTAGTCCTCTACAATAGGAATTCACGTGAGCTAAATGGAAGGGTGAGTTTTCGGAAAATTCTATTGCGTCCAAGAGACCATTCAAGTTAGACCCGTTTCTAGTACTGCCAGCATGAAATGCCACGTAGACCCGTTGTTCATTTGCAACCTTGATGGCATTTGTAGTAGCCTGAGGCGTTAAAGGATAATGACCCCCTAATAGCTTGATTCCTAGAGCTCCATAATCAAGCGATTTTTTCACAAAACTTCTAAGCTCTGAAGAAGAAGGATCGTTATTTGATACAGTCTGACCGGGGTGGATCCCATTCAGCACCGCGATATTCATACCAGTACCCTGTTCTTTTACTATTTGAACGAGTTCCGCAGCTGGTCCACCTAGGTCTAGAGCGGTTGTGACACCAGCTCTCGTCATCATAGTCAAGCCAATCGCATTGCCTGTGTGTACATGTGTATCTATTAGACCGGGCATTAGCATTTTATCTGGGAAACTTACAGTCTGTCTAGCCTGTTGTTTGTCTATGTCTCCTACTTCAACTATCTTCCCTTCGCTTATACCAACAGATGCAACATCCTTCCTTCGGTTCTTCGGATCAACTACAAGACAATCTTTTATCAGAAGATCTAATTTCATTATTAATCGATTGGAATACGCCTATTATGCTTAAATAATTTCTCGAGAGCCACGCACGCTGAACCGAATGCGATGTTTTTACCTTTATGGTTTAAGCACTAGGAAAAGTCCTTCAATATTATACTAAATCTAGCACGTTAATATATTAATAAACGATATGCGCGCGCGAAAAATAGTTATTTATTAATTTCACATTATATACAAGCAGATTTCATGCACTAATAATTTTTCTTTTTATTTGATGTGTGATATACACGCTATAAGTGATATACGCTGTGTGACGATGAGAATATATAAGAGAATAAGAGGGAAGCAAAGAAAACTTAGGAAAAAAACTGAAAATTCGTACAAAAGAGGGTTTGGGCCTAAATTTTATCCCCCACACACACACTTTCCTAACTAACTCTATCAAACTACTTCTACTCCTACTCTCCCCCCTCCCCCACTCTCTCTACAAACAAACATAAACAAACAAACAAATTTGTTTAAAACCAGTTTCGAACCAAGGATGATATGCTGTCAACAACTCTATTGTTCAGTGAGTAAAATGGGAAGAATAAGAGAGACAGCCCTCGTTGGGGCTATAATGATAGTAGGCATCTTAGCTGGAGTCCTCTATGTACACACTGTTGGGGGCCAAACTAGGTTGTCACTGAGCGACGGACTTCTAAAGACGCCAGAGGAGAGGATAGCTATGGAAAACCAGGCAATAGAAATAGCTCTCTCGGACCCACGAGTAAAACCGCTCGTAGAGGGAAAAGAAGTTAGGATTCTATCAAGTTTCTACATAATAGGCAAACTGATACCCGTTTACGAGAACGGAACCGTTGGCGATGGAGGAACCGATGGAAAATACCGAGCTCAAGTTCATCTAATTTACCCAGATAACACTGGCTATGTAATAGATGTGAACATCACTGATAAGG
>CAZYUK010000007.1:15112-18368 GCA_964650675.1 uncultured Candidatus Bathyarchaeia archaeon | reverse complement strand
CGGTGTGCGTGACCTCCTTCCTCTTCAGCCTGCCTATCTCGAAGCTCCCCGATGGGGCGTCCAGGCCGTTCTCTATGGAGATGAGGTTGACGGAGCGCCCCTCACTGACCGCCTCAAGGGCGGCGTCGACGGCGACCAGCCCCGACCCGATGACGGCCACATTGGATCCGAGCCTGATCTTCTCCTTCTTCGGAAGCAGCCCAAGCTCGTGGGCCTTGCTCCTGAACAGGTATTCGAGGGCGGAGTAGATGCCCTTGAAGCCCGATCCCTCGGCAGGCAGGCTCCTCGAGTTCCATGTCCCCGTCGCTATCACGGTGGCGTCGAACTCGTCCACAACCTTCTGCAGAGCCACAGTTTCCTTGGCGAGGTCGTCGCCCAGGATCCTCACGCCGTCGACGGCCACCTTGCACGAGGTCCTCATCTCCACGTCGAATATCTCCTCAAGCTCTTTGCATCCTAGGAGCACCCTGTCCCTTGGGATCCTCGATTCGGGGATGCCGAAGACCATTATCCCTCCCGGGAAGGGGAGCCTCTCGTATATGGTGATCCTGTAGCCCTTGCAGGCCAGGTATCCGGCGACCGCCAGCCCTGAGGGGCCCGCGCCTATTATGGCGACTCTCTCATCCTGCCTCTGACTCGGCTTCTCCCTCTTGCACATGAATGAGAAACGCATGTAGTCGCCGGAACTCACGGTGAATCATAATCGAGACCCTCTATTACTACTTAAATTGAGCGCAGGGCAGGGGTTCTAGGAAAACTTTAAGGTAAATTACTTCAGGCTGAGCCACCCGAACCTCGGAGGGTGATGGGTGCCGGTCGAAATAATATTTAGGATGAACCACACAGGATCAGTAGAACCGACATGATTTACGAGTGGAGAGTGTACGAGGCCTGGCCGGGCAGGATGGACGCCCTCAACGAGCGCTTCGCCAAGACGACGCTCGGCTTCTTCCAGAAGCACGGGATAAGGGTGATAGGGTTCTGGACGGCGGTCGTGGGTACGAGCAACGTGCTCTACTACATGCTCGCCTACGACAGCCTGGCCCACAGGGAGAAGGCTTGGACGGCCTTCAGCACTGATCCAGAGTGGATCAAGGCGCGGAGGGCGACGGAGGAGAAGGCGGGCGGACCCCTCACGACGAGGATAACGAACACGATCCTTGCGCCGACCAGCTACTCGCCAATGAAGTAGCCGGCGCAACCCCCCATTTTATTCAGCCAGACGCCCCGAGGTTAGCGGAAGTTTGGCAGGACCTCGTCCGCGAAGACCTCCGCCTCGCGATGAATATTCTCGCCCATGAAGCGGATGATGAAGAGGCTCACGCCGGCGTCGATGTAGCGCCTCACCTGTTCGACGATCTGCTCCGGGTTGCCTGCGAGAGGCGGGCGCCTCGTGCCGCCCGCGCCCCCGTACCTCGCCTCGACCTTCCTCGTGTACTGTCTCATGCTCATCTCGGCCCCCTCATCGGTCTCGGCGATGAGGGTGTACGCCGCCCACGATCTCCTTATCCCCGCCGGCTCCCTGCCCACCCTCATGCATTGCCTGTCCAGAGCCTCAGACTTCGCCTTGAACTCCTCCGGGGTGCCCATCCAGGCTGCGAAGTTGCTGATGTCCGCGTTCCTAGCCACAGTCCTCAGCGTGAGCCGCTCTCCGCCGCCGGCTATCAGGAGGGGCGGCCCGGGCCTCTGGATCGGTTTAGGGGAGCAGTAGGCGCCTTTAATCGAGTAGAATCGCCCCCCGAAGCTCGGCGCCTCCTCCCCCCACATTCTCCTGATTATCCGGGCGGACTCCTCGAGGCGCCTCACCCTCGCCGCCGGGGGCTCATACGGGTATCCGTACGCCCTGAACTCGCCCTCGTGCCACCCCGTGCCGAGGCCGAGGATAAGCCTGCCGCCGCTTATGGCGTCCAGGGAGGCGGCCATCTTGGCGAGGAGCGGCGGGTGCCTGAGGGGGTTGCATAGGACGAGCTGCCCGAGCCTGATCCTCGCCGTGTCCGCGAGGAGGGCCGAGGAGGTCGTCCAGCACTCGAACCTCGGGGCGCCGGGCTCTTCGTACATCCCCAGGAGGTGGTCGCTTATCCAGACGCTGTGGTAGCCGAGCCCCTCGCAGAGCCTCGCGTCCTGCAGAAGGGATTCGTAGTCGGGCCTCTCCGTGCTAAGGAAGACGCCGAAGTCGATGGGTGCCATGGAGGAAACTTGCGGGAATATGGTTATGACCTTTTTCCGCCTCGGCGCGGGATCATCGGGGGAGGCTGTTAGAGGAGCAGATTCCCCTGTAGACCGGCACCGCCCTAGTGGGCGTCCTCTCCTTCGTCGCCCTATCCACGCCGTATAGGCCGAACCTCACACCGAAGCCACTGTTCCACTCGTAGCTGTCCGTGAGCGTCCAGTGGAAGTAGCCTCGGACGGGGACGCCGTCCTCGGTGATGGCCCTGTGCAGCTCGCCGAGGTAGCCGAGGAGGTACCTGACGCGCTTCCAGTCCCGTGCATCCGCCACGCCGTTCTCGGTGACGTAGAGGGGCATCCTATACCTCTCCCAGGCCCAGACTAGGACGCGCCTCAGCCCAGGCGGGTGCATCTCCCAGCCGATGTCAGAGCAGTCGCCCCCCTTGACCTGCTCGCCTAGTCGCGATTCGCCGTGCCTGACCCTCTGCCTGAGGTAGTGGTTGACGCCGATGAAGTCGCAGCCCTTGGCGAGGTGGGGGAGCCTCTCCCCCGCGCCGGCGACGCCGTCCAGGTCCATGTCGTAGTCGCCCCTGGTCACCGCGTTGAGCGACCACTCATTCCAGAGGTACTCATTGAACTCGGAGGCAGCCACGTCCCTGGGGTCGGCGGGGTCCTCAGGCTCGTAGTTCTGGAGCACAGCGACGACGCCGACCCGTGAGACGCCCCCGTCCGGCGAGGCCCCAAACCGCTTCAGCTGCTCGTAGGCGAGGCCGTGGGCGGCTGAGAGGTTCCTGTAGGCCTTCATGAACATGTCGAAGTCCCTCAGCCCGGGCGGGAACTCTCCCCTCAGGTACGAGTACTCGCTCGCGATCCTGGCCTCGTTGACGGTCGCCCACAGGTCCACGAGGTCCCCGAGGTGGCGGCCGGCGTACGCGGCGAACTTCGCGAACTCGATCAGGGTTGATTCGTCGAGCCAGCCCCTTTGCCCCGCCTTGGCGATGTCGTCCCTGCAGGCCACCGCGTCGTGGAGCCATGCAGGCAGCGGCCAGTGGAACAGGGTCAGCATGACCCTCAGGCCCAGGCGGCGCGC
>CAZYUK010000007.1:0-15102 GCA_964650675.1 uncultured Candidatus Bathyarchaeia archaeon | reverse complement strand
GAGGATCTCCCTGTACCTGCGCACCGCGGCGGCGTCGGCGAACTCCCCGAGCCCCCGCATGACACCCTCGTCGACGGTTATCCCCGAGATATTGCCATAGCTGTCTCTCTTCGCGTCGACCGGGACCTCCTCGGTGGAGGCCGGGAATATCCTCGCCCAGTCGATCGACAGGCGGATGGCGTTGTTGCCAAGCCCCTCCCTGGCGAGGCGGAGGTCCCCGGGGTATAGCTCCCAGAACCCCGGCCCGTCCTCGGGGAACTCGCCGCTCACCCTCCTGCCTGAGATGTTCTCGGCGTCGTGGACCCAGGCCCCCCAATCCGAGGCGGAGGCGGGCTCGCCCCTCCCCATCTCGGCCTGGAACGAGCTTATGGCGGTCCCCCAGAGGAAGCCGTCTGGGAAAGGCTTTGACACGGTATCCCCTCGACTAAGATTCGGCTGAACCGCTAATAAGTTTGAGCAGGAACGGCGTCGGTGCTTAACGTTTTATCCCCCCTCCGCGCTGATCCATGCATGGCCGATTTCGGGATAGTACACGAGTCAGGGGAGCTCAGGAGGGTGCTCGTCCACCACCCCGGCAGGGAGCTTGAGCTCGCCAACTCAGACCCTGTCACGCACCACTTCGAGATGCCGGTCGACGTTAAGCACTTCCAGCGCGACCACGGCATCCTGATGAAGACGCTGGAGGAGGCTGGCGTCGAAGTCCTCAACGTCGGTGCCATAGTCAGGGACGACCCTAAGATCGCCAAGCAGGTGGAGCAGTGCCCTAACCTCGTCTTCACGAGGGATAGCAGCTTCGTCACAGACGCCGGCGCCGTCCTTATGAGGATGGGGCTCCCGAGCAGGAGGAGGGAGACGCCCGTCATCAGGGCGGCACACGAGGCGATAGGCGTCCCGATCGCCTACCACATAGAGGAGCCGGACACCTTCGAGGGGGGAGGATTCGCCCTCCTCGAGGGGCGCGTCGCGGTCGCCGGCCTCTGCCAGCGCACCACGAGGGGGGCACTCGAGTGGCTCGGCGAGTTCCTCCTAGACGAGGGGTTGGCCGACCTATACATAATCCTCAACATGCCGCCGACGGACATCCACATCGACGGGCAATTCGCGGAGCTCCCGGGCAAGATCGCAATCACCTACTCCCCGAGCCTCGACTTCGCGGAGGCAGAGTTCAGGACACGCGACGACTCCTGGAAGGGCTCCTACGTCGAGTGGCTGAGGGACGACGGCTGGGACATCGTCGAGATAACAGAGAAGGAGATGCTGGACATGGCAGCCAACTTCCTGACCGTGGCCGACGACCTGGCCATCCACTACACGGGGAACGAGCGCGTCATGAAGGAGGTCAGGGACCGCGGCATAAACACGATCCAGATACCCGGGGACGAGATGAGGAAGGGCTGCGGCGGCATCCACTGCATGACCTGCCCCGTCCTCAGGGTCTAGTCTCCCTTCAGCCCCTCCGCCAGGGGACTGTAGCCTTCGTCGCCCTCCAGTTCGGGGGCTTCGTGGCGTCAAGAACCATCCGCCCGCCGATGCAGAAGGCGTCCTCGGCTGGCTGCGACCTCGTCGCCAGAGCCCATAGAACCTGCCTCACGTCAGCCTCGTCTATGTCCTCGTCCACGACGACCGCGAGCCTGCACCGACTCAGGCTGGGTTCATCGAGGAGCTTCCTGGCGCCCTTGAAGCCGGGAGCCACCTTGACGGCCGCGAGGCGGCGATCCCCTCCCCACGGGAAGGAGACGGCTTTCACCCCGGGCAGCGTGACAGAGGCCTTCCGGGACCGAGCAGGAGGCCCGCCGGATACCTGAACCTCGGGGCCAGTCGCGTCGACGATCATCTTCGACGACAGCCCCTCCCTGGGGGATGAGGGGTCGAGCCTATGGGAGAATACTCCACTGATTATGTCTATGCCTGAGCCTGGCTCGAAGTCGCACCTCGACGCGACGGCGCCCAGCGCCTCGCCGATATCCGAGATGTTCACCTCCTCAGGGACCACGACGGCGAACTTGACGTAGGAGTCTAGTCCGAGGAGGAGCATGGCGACCTGCTTGGCGAAGCCAGGTATTGATGCCGACTCCCCGCTCAGCGAGACTAGGCAGACGTAGTGTGTGCCCGAGACCGGCCAGTTGATGTCCCTGACGGCTGGCAGGGGCGTGCTCGTGCTCAGGGTCCTGTATATCCTCGCCTGCTTCGGCAGCCCGCTGAGGAGCAGGTGCTCGTCCGAGTTGCTGGGCATTATGGTGAAGTATACGGCGTCCCTCCTCATCGTCACCGCGTCGACCTCGATCATGTTCCTGGTCGACCTGCCGCTCAGGTAGCCGGTGTACTCGGTGAAGGGGCCTTCATCCTCCTCCTCGAGCGTTATCCGGCCCTCAAGCACGATCTCGGATTCAGCCGGGACGGGTAGATCGTTGGTCTCAGAGCCGACAAGCCGCACAGGCTCACCGATGAGGGAGCCCGCCGTCGAGTACTCGTCCACGATCTTGGCGGCGGCCGCGAGGTAGATCGCGGGGTGCGTGCCTATGATTATGGAGACGTCCATGGACTTCCCCTTGGCCTTGTGCGCCTCGAAGTACCGCCACATGTTCCCCCTCGAGTGTAGGCTGGTGCCTAGCCTGCTCCTGCCCTTGAGCTGCATCCTGGCGTAGCTAAGGTTCACGACCTCAGGCTTCTCGGGGTCCCTGGCGACCAGAAGCCCGCTCGTCAGGTACCTACCCGCATCCTGCTCGTAGAACTTCACTATCGGCAGCCTGTTCAGGTCCACCGCGTCGCCCATGAGGCGGAGTTCCTTGACCGGACCATTGTCGACATATACAGGCGCTATCTCCTCGTCGACGAGACCGTTCCAGGCGTTGTAGAAGTCCAGCCTGCTCCGGAGTGGTCGGCTTGAGCCCTCCAGGGCTAGGTTGAACCTCTCAATGTGGCCGAGCAGGTTGATCAATATCGGCGTCGAGTATCCCTTGACCTTCTCGAATAGGAGAGCCGGATTCTGAGGCCTCCTGGACGCCTCGTCGACCCTCAGCGTGACCTCGTACTCGGGGTCTACAGCCTCCTTCACCCTGACGAGCTGGTCTGGGTAGGCGGCCTCTAGCTTCTCGAGGAAAGATCTGAGGCTTTGCACGGTTCTAAGAGAGGTGGCTGACCGGATAAAAGATCGACCCACGCGATCTTCAGGACCTGAAGCGATGGAGCTATTCGGCTTTTTTCTTCTCGGGGTTCTCCTCGTCCTTTTCCTCGTCGTCCCCGCCGTAGATGAACTGGAGGTCGTCGAAGTTGAGCTTCTCCCCGGCGGCCATCTTCCTCTGCGCCTCCCTGCGGAGCTCCTCGACGCGGGCCCTGGCCTCCGCCCTGCGCCTCTCTCCCATTCGCCTCTCGGCGGCGGAGTAGCCTCCCCTCAGCTCATGCAGCTGGGCCATCACCTTGTCCAGCTCCTCGTCGACCTTCCTCGCCTCCGTGGCGGCCTCGACGAACCTTGTGTGCGCCTGGTCGGCCCTCTCGTGCTCCTCGTCGGCCTTCCTGTGGAGGAGGAGCATCGCCTCGTGGTGCTCCTGGCCGCCCTCCCTCAGCCTGTTCATCTCATCCCTGATCGCCCTGATCTCCACCTCGGTCGCCTTGGCGTCCGCCGTGAGCTCAAGGGTCGCCTCCTCCCTCGGCGGAAGCCTCTTGAACTCGCCGAGCCTCTCGCGGAGCTCCTGGGCGCGGCTCACCAACTCCTCCTCCCTTTCCAGCATCTCGCGGGTGGGCGTCGTCATGATGTTCCACTCGACGCGGTCGAGGTCCCTCTCGACCCTCCGCCTCAGGGGCACCTGCTTGTAATCCTCGTCGAGCCGCTCCTCGGCGCCTACGAGCCTCCTCCTCTTCTCGTCGAGCTGCTCGTACAGGGGCTGGAGGTTGGCCTTCACCTCAGCCACCCTGGCGTTGATCCTGTCCCTCTCGTCGCGGTGCTTCGCCGCCTCCTCCCTGAGCCTCCTGACGGATTCGTTTACATGGTCGCGCTCATCCCGCCGCCTGTTGACCTCCTCGACGAGGGCGTCCCTCCTGCCCTGAAGCTCCTTCGCCTTGGACTCCAGCTCGTCCAGTTTCCGTTCCTCGGCCGACATCCTGTGCCCCGCACCACGTGCTCCGCGGTCTTCGACGCTCACGCCCTAACCAGAGACGTGAACGGGTTGAAAAATACATCGGCCGCGGACCATCCTGAGGGAGCCCCTGGGCGGAAGGTTCGATGTGCATGGCGAAAATCCGTGAAAATCCCCTACGCCCGGCCGGTACTCTCCGCCCAGTTAAGCTTTTATACCGATTAGACGAAGGTTATTATCACCCTACTTTCAAATTAATTTGAAAGATTGGGGCTCCCTGGGGGGCGTGAATGGGGACATTCATCGGTCTGACCTCATCCTACCTCGCGCTTCTCTTCGGCTGCCTCTTCTTCCTGTACGCGGTCAAGTACTACGCCTCGACGATACTGGCCCTGAGCACCCTTGGGCGAGAGAAGGCCGCCGAGGCTGAGCCCCGCGCCTCCCCCGGCGACGTGGGGCGGGACGAGCCGTTCGTCTCCATCCACCTCCCCTTCTACAACGAGGTGAACGTCGCGAGGAGGGTGATCAAGGCGTGCCTCAGCCTCGACTACGGCAACTACGAGGTGATAGTCGTGGACGACTCGAGGGACGAGACGATAGGCATACTGAAGGAGGCTGGGTGGAGGAGGCCGGCCCCGGCCGTGAAGTTCGTCCACAGGCGGGACAGGTCCGGCTTCAAGGGGGGAGCCCTCGGCAACGCGGTGAGGTACATGGACCCGAGGACGGAGTTCGTGGTAGTCTTCGACGCCGACTTCATCCCGCCACCTAACATCCTGAGGCGCTTCGTGACCCACTTCAGGGAACGCGACCCCTCGTACGCTGGCTCCGACTTCCTCCCCGACTACGACGCCGGCGGAGGGAAGGGCAAGCCCGTCGCCGCCGTCCAGGGGTACCAGCTGCACCACCTGAACAAGAGCGAGAACTGGGTCACCCGGGGGGTCAGGGCGGAGTTCAGCGGCAGCTACATGGTCGAGCGTGTCGCCGCCGAGAGGTACGGTGGCTTGAAGATGATAAGCGGCAGCGTCTTCATGCTGCGGGCAGATGTCCTGAGGCGGCTGGGGTGGGGGATGAGCATCACTGAGGACTGGGAGCTCACCCTAAGGCTTTACCTTGAGGGGTACAGGGTCGTCTACACGCCCCTCATCCAGGCGCCCGCGGAGATACCCACGACCATTCGCGCCCTCGCGAAGCAGAGGATGAGGTGGGCGGAGGGGCACACGTACTCGGTAAAGAGATACTTCAAGAGGGTCCTGGGCTCGGCCAGGCTGACGGCGAGGGAGAAGCTCGAGTTCCTCTACTTCTCACCATACTACCTCCAGCCCCTGTTCCTGCTCGCTGGCACCCTCTTCTGGCTCGTGGCGGAGGTCAACCACAGGTACCCCGCCTTCTGGAGCCCCGCCTTCGGCTGGAGCCTGACGATCAGCAACTTCCTCGCCGTGCCACTGATGGGCCTCGCGGGCATCTTCCTCGAGGGAGACCTCAGGGTCGACTTCTCCGGCGTCCTCAGCTTCGTCGCCCTCGGCTACATCATCGCGCCCTTCCAGGCCTACGCCGCACTGAAGGGGCTCCTGGAGCCGGAGGAGGGGACGTGGGTGAGGACGCTGAAGACGGGTAGCATCACTGACAGGGTTCTGAGGCTCAAGCTGAGGGGGATAATGAACTGGGTGAGGCTGAGGAGCAGGCTGCCCCGCTTCGGGTTCGGGGCCTTCCTCGAAGTGTTCGGTCCTTTCCCCGTGAGGCAGGCGCTGATGGCCGCCTCGATGGTCCTGATGGCGTTACCCGTACTGACAGGGCTGTCTTCGCTCGGCCTGGGGATGATCGGAGGGGGCTGATTGGGTAGGTTCTACACGACCCAGGGCTCCGACCTCTACATCTGGGTGACGGGGGAGGACGAGCTTATAGACCTTAACGTCTTCCCGCGCGGCCTCAACCTCTTCGAGGCCGACTCGGCCTGGAGGTCCTCGCCTAGGATGGCCGTCTCGGAGGGTGTCGCAGGGGAGGCGCTCGGCGTCGCAGAGATGATACTGAGGTACGCCGAATACGGCGCCGTGGAGGCCGACAGGGACTCGCTTGAGGAATACTTCGTCAGGGGTGATGAGAGGGTGGTGGGGGTCGTCGTCCCCGTCGCGCCGATGAGGAAAGCGCAGAGGAAACCGGCGCGGGTGTCACCCCTCTCAAGGCTCCGTGAGGTCGTTCGTGAGCCGATCTGATCGGTGCGGCCCCGTACACGACATCCACGGCTTCCCACCCGGTCCCGCCCGTTTAGCCGCCTGATTCCGGCTGAGGCGTCTCCTGTTCCCCCGGCTCCTCGGCCTTCTCCTTCGCCTCGGCCCTCTTGCCGAAGCTCATGATGAGGTCGACGAGCTGCTTCTGGTCAACCTCGGCCCTGCTCCTCCAGTCCATGTAGAGCGTGCCTCGCTCGTCCTCGCCGAGGTACCCCTGCTGTATGTAGCGGTCCAGGCTCATCTTCACGCGCCAACCGGGGAGCTTCTCCTGGAGGACCCTCTCCACATCCACGCGGGGCGCCTTCCCCTGCTTGCTGATTATGTATGCTATGGCCACGGCGAGGCCGGCTATGTCGTCGACGCGCCAGCCGATCGTCTTCGCCGTCTTCTGGTCAATGCTCCCCCGGAGGGTGATGTAGTATCGGGCGTCCGCCAGCTGGCCCTGTGTGGGCTCGATAATGGTTGGGTCGTCGAAGACCCGCGTCACCTGAAGGTCCATGGGCTGAAGCTGCTTGTCGAGCACCTCGAGGACCGACTGCCACTCCGGGCCGAGCTCCTGGCGCAGCTCCCATCCCCTTACGCCTGGGAGCCTGTGGTGCTGGAAGAAGAGGAGGTGCACGGCGTCCCTTGCCTTCCTCGCGTAGGCGGCCTCTCCGCCCTTCACCCTCGGTGCCATTTCCTCCACTCCTCGTAGTCGACGAGCGTCGGGATCGTTATCTTCCCGCGCTGAGGCTCCGCCTTAGGCTCGGGGTTGTGGACGAGCTCCGCGTTCTCGCCGAACCGATCCGTGACTATGTCCGCGTACCCGTAGCTGACCATGAAGCAGGCGAGATAGCTGCGGATCACCGTCTCCTGGTAGGTGTCAGCGCCTATCCAGTCCCAGTAGCCGATCCTGCCGCCGACTCCGGCCTTCTCCCCTAGCTCGCGCCACGACGCCTCGAGCATCTCGGCGAAGCCCTCCTCCGGGATGATTCCGAGCTCCCGCGCCTCGTCGATTGTGGCTGTGCCCGCCTCCACCTCGGCCACCTCGGCCTGGCTCCACCTCATGCTCATAGGGAGGAGGTCGGTCCAGTAGACCAAGCTGCCCGCGAGGGTCCTGGCGCTCAGCTGCTCCATCTCCAGGACGGGGTGCCACGACCTGAGGAAGGAGTCCGCTATGGCGCCTATCTCCATCCTCATCAGCTGCTGGCTGAGCAGGAAAGGGTCCTTGTACAGCGTCGTGCTCTGATGCTGAATCCACTCGTCCTGCCTCTTGAGGACGCCTGAGAGCTCGCTGATCGCCTCGGCGTCGGTGCAGAACTCGCTGAGCGACCTGATCTCAGGGTAATGCTTCCTGATGACTGAGAGGATGTAGTCTACGTCGACGGCGAAAGGCTCGACCCCCCCTGCGGTCACCGTTCGGCAGAGGCCTATGATGCTGCGGAGCTCCTCCTGCGCCTGGGCCCTGCTCAAGCCTTCTCCTCCTCCACGAGCCTCACCGTCGAGGTGTCCTCCGTCTTCTGAACCATGATTATGTGGATGTCCTCGCCCTTGAATGTGACCTGGCTGGGGGTGATGGCCATGTACTGGTCCGTGGTCCCCTCCATCGTGTTCACGATGAACTCGGACACCACCTCCTTGTTCTTAGGGTCCATGTGGAGGTCGAACTCGTCTACCGCCCTGAACGGGCTCAGGACGTTCTGCTGTAGGGCGAGCAGGAAAGCCATGATGCTGGTGCTCCTCTCTCCGCCGCTGTGGGTGTAGGGGTCGAGTTTGCTCAGCTGGGCTCCCTTGAAGCCGACGTATATCTCGAGGCCCGCCTCCTCTATGTCGCTGGAGTTGAGGAGCCTGACCTCCCCGTTCGCCTGTAGCCTGCTGAGGAGGCTCTGGTAGCGGGCGTTGACCTCGTCCAGGAGGTTGTGGACGACCTCGCCCCACTTCCTCGTCCGCTCCTCGATCTCGATCATGACCTGGCGCCTGTTCTCGCGGACCTGCTCCACCTTCTCCTGTATCTCCTTGTAGGTCCTCCCGTAGCTGTCGTACATCTCCCCCGCGTTCTCCGGGACCTCGGCCATCCCCATCAGGATGCCGCTGGTCTTCCTTATCTCGTTGAGTATGTCGTCGGCGGTGCGCCCCGTCTCCACCCTCGGCCCCCTGATGAGAGCCTCAGCCTCCGCGTCCCTCCGCTCCCCGTTGGTCCTGTCCACGTCGGCCTTGAGCTCCTCTATCCTCCGCTTCAGCCTGCCTCGGCGGTCCCTGAGGAGGGCGAGCTGTATCCTCCCCTCGACGTACTGGTCGTTGACGCTGTCTATGTTTACCCTCAGAACCTCCATCTCCTCCGTGACTGTGGAGACCGCCTTCTCAGCCACGGAAAGCTGCCTTGCTAAGCTCTGGAGCCGGGCCTCCGTCTCCTCCTTCTGCCCCTCGAACTCCTCGTCCCAGGCGTCGTACGTCTCCGACTGGGTCCTCTCCATCTCGTTGAAGAGGTTGAAGTAGTCGTCGAGCTTCGTGGGCCCCGTCTTCAGCCTCTCCCTGAGCGTCTGCGCCGTCAGCTCGAACCTGCGGCGGTGCTGGCCTGAGGAGCTGAGCATCCTGTCGAGGTTGGCGACCCTCTCCTTCTCGGCGCCTATCGAGTACTCGCATATACCGAGGGCCCTCTCATGCTCTATCCTGAGCTCTATGAGCCTGGAGTAGTCGCCGCGGAGCTTGGCGAGGCTCTCCTCCGAGTCGACGACCACCTTGCTGAACCTCTGCATCTCCTCCTCCGCCTGGTACAGCTCGGCGTCGGCTTCGTCGAGCGCCTGGGCTAGCCCCTGAAGCGCCTTCTCCAGCGCCATCACCCTGCTCCATGCCATCTCGCGCTGCAGGAATCCCATCCTGGTCTGGAGCTGCCTCTTCTCCTGGAGCCTCTCGTTCTGCTCACGCCAGTAGGCGAGCGTCTCCCTCGCCCTGTCTAGGAGCTGGTTGAGGCTCTCCTCCTCGCTGAGTATGCCGCTCAGCTTCTGCTTCGCCTCCACGACGTCCCTGCGGAAGGTGTTGAAGCCGACGGCCTCCTCGAGCATCTTCAGCCTCTCCTGGGGGCTGAGGTTGGCGAACTGGCCGGGCATGTTCTGATGCATTATTATGAGCATGTTGTCCGGGTCGAAGCCGAAGCCCGCGAGCAGCTCGACCACCTCGCTCTTCGGCACGGTCTTCTGGTTCAGCTCGAACCAGTACTTCCCGTCCCTGCGCAGGTTGCGTGTGAGCCTCACCTCGTCCATGTTGAAGCTAGGCACGGGCCTCTGGCCGTCGGCCCGGGGGCCGTTGTCCAGCATGAGGCTGACCTCGGAGGTGTCCTGGTCCCAACGTATGAGGTCTGAGAGCTTCTTGCTCCGCTCGGTGTAGGTGTCCCCGAGGGCGACGCAGATGCCCAGGAGGAGGCTGGACTTCCCCGCCCCGTTGGGGCCGCATACGACGTTTACGCCCTCCCTCAGCGGTATCCGGGCGTACGCGTATGACATGAAGTTCTTGAGTATGACCTCCCTGATGAGCATCCGCGTTCCCCGAGCTCCAACAGTCTAACTATCCGGTCTTTTTAAACTCTACCTCTCGCGTCGGCGAGGGTGGGGTGAAAGTGGGCGCCATCGATCCCCGCCCTCAAACCTTTTACAGGTCCGGGGAGCCTCTTTAAGGGGTTGCCTATGGTTGAACTGACGAAATCTCAGGAGGAGCGGGCCATGAGGCTACACGGGGAGGCCGTCGTGGTCGACACGCACTGCGACACCCTGATGCAGTTCATGCCCCCATCCTACGACCAGCCGCCGGCGAGGAGGCTCGGCGAGAGGTCCGAGAGGGGGCACATCGACCTGCCCAGGATGGTCGAGGGGGGCGTCGACTGCCAGACCTTCGCCATGTACACCGGGCGGAGGGAGGGGCAGCACGACGCGCTCCTCGTGGCGAACCAGATGGCCGACATCTTCTACAGGGAGATGGAGGCCAACGCGGACCGGATCGTGCCTGTGACGACCGCCGGGGGGATTGTCGCGGCGAAGGGGGCCTGCAAGCGATCAGGTCTCCTGGCCATCGAGGGGGCCGAGCCCCTCATGGGCGACCTGGGCGTGATGCGGAACTTCTACAGGCTGGGCGTCAGGATGCTCAGCTTCACCTGGAACTGGAGGACGCCCTTCGCGGACGGCGTATCTGCTGACCGTTCCGAGAGCAGGCTCACCGACCTGGGCGTGAGGGCGTTGGAGGAGATGGACCGCCTCGGGATCGTCCTCGACGTCAGCCACATGTGCGACACCTGCTTCTGGGACGTCGCCGACGTCGAGGAGGGGCCATTCATAGCGAGCCACAGCAACAGCAGGCTGGTCTGCGACCACAAGAGGAACCTCACAGACGACATGATAAGGGCCCTCGCCGACCACGGTGGAGTGATGGGGATGAACTTCGCCCCCGCCTTCGTGTCGAAGGAGGCCGCGACCGTCGAGAGGCTCGTGGACCACGTTGACCACATCGTCAGGATAGTCGGTCCCGACTACGTGGGGCTGGGCTCCGACTTCGACGGCATAGGCACTACCCCCGCCGGGCTCGAGGATGTCTCGAGGATGCCAAACATCACCCGTGAGCTCGTCCGCCGGGGCTATGAGGACGAGGACATAGTCAAGATACTAGGCGGCAACCACCTCAGGGTGTTCGGAAAGGTCCTGAGGTGACCCCCTTTTCCTGCCCCTCATCCCTCTACGGGATGTGGCAGTAGATGCCTGAGAGGTAGTCGTTCATGAACAGGACGGCGTACGGGCCGCCCGTCGTCAGGCTGAAGATGATGAAGGTCTGTGATCTGTCGCAGTACCAGACCGCCATGGCGCCGTAGAGGGCGGTTTCGTTCTGGACCCTTATACTGTAGGTCTGGTACAGGGCCTGGTGCCCCTGGACCGTGGTGTAGACCTTGTCGCCGAGGGTGATGTTGTACCTCATGAGCGGGGCGATGCCGGCGTCCAGGCTCTCCTCGAGGCCCGGCTGGGTCGAGGTGGCCAGCCAGGTCGCCTCAAACGTCTCGTACCCTTCTCCCATACCGGTGATCCTGCCGCTCCCCGCGTCTGCAGTGGGGTGGAGGAGGCCCGAGACTGTGACGTTCATCCCCTGGAGGTACTGGACGCTTAGGGAGTACAGGTTGCTCCTGACGTAGCCGGGTTTGGCTGTCGCCAGCGCCTCGAGGCCCTCGATTGTCTCGCTCATCAGCTGGATGGTGGAGTTTGAGAGGCTGACGTATGCCTGGAGATCGTCCACGGTGGAGTTGAGCATCGAGACGGCGTATGTGAGCTGCGCTATCTTATCGTCCTGTGATGAGATGACCGGCCTGAATGAGAGGTAGGAGGCGGCGTATCCTACCACCCCGCCAAATAGGAGGACGATGACGATGATGACGGCCGTGTTCTTCGCCTTGAACATGTCTCTTACACCTTTCGCATACTGGTATTCTGTCTATTCCTTTTCACTTTTACCCTTCGATAGAGAGGAGTTCAGTCGAGTAGGTGGAGCTTTCGCCAATGCCTTGAACAGCTTAACTATAAACCCCGCTCTACTCCTCCTTGAAGTCCTCGAGGACGATGCCGGCCCGGAAGCTCTCTATCTCCGGGATGGCTCCGAGCCTCTTCTCGATGAAATCCTTGTACTCGGCCATGTCGGTGACCGTGACCATCGCGAGGATGTCCGCGAAACCGGTGAGAGTATGGAGCTCGATTACCTCGTCCATGGCCGCCATGGCGGAGGCGACCCTTTCGAAGTGCTTCGGTGAGCAGTTGATGAGGAGAGCCGCCTCCACCTCCTTGCCGAGCCTCCTCCAGTCGACCGAGACCGTGAACTTCTTAATGACCCCGCTCTCCCTCAGCTTCCTCACCCTGTAGGAGACGGTGCTCGGGTGGAGGCCGAGGTAGCTGGCTATGGTGCTCGCGGGCGCGGTCGAGTCCTGTAGCAGGAGCCTAACTATCTTGAAGTCTAAGTCATCTAGCTTATCCTTTGGCATGGATACCACCGCAACTCTCTTAAGACCGATAGGAAACCGTTCCTGACTCTGTCATCGACATTATTTTTCCTTTTTCTAGTTAAAAAAGTCTCTGATCCTTCGCGGATCATCGACTTTAGAGGCATTTCTTCCGTTTTACGTCGGGTGCTTGTACCACGTATTATATTATTATGGGAAACATCGTGGAGGACATTCACTAACATGAGCGACACCAGAGACTCCGGTTCACGCCTGACTGAACGAAAGTTTGAGCTGCACTTCGTAATGGAAAGCGTAGCGTTTGGCCTGACGGATGGAGTCATATGCTTCCTGGGCATAATCGTCGGCGTGGCCACGGCGACCCTAGACTCGAGGATGGTCATAATAGCTGGGATCGTGGGCGGGGTCGCCGACGCGCTCGGCAACTCCATCGGCTTCTTCGTGTCCCAGGCGACTGAGAGAGCCGTTCAGCTCAACGAGGCCGAGCGGGGGGACAACTCCCACATCCACTCAAAGAAGGAGGTCTACATGAGCGGCGTCTTCTCATTCCTGGCCACATTGCTCGTGCTAGTGCTCCTGATTTCGCCTTTCATCTTCCTCGCAGTCTGGGACGCGACGACTGCCTCATTCATAATCGGGACGATCATGTCCTTCGTGTTGGGGACTTACATAGGGAAAATGAGTGGGGAGAACCCCTACAGGTCTGGGGTGAAGTACTGCCTCATCACGATGCTCGGAGCCCTAGTCTCGTACGGCGTCGGAGAATTCCTAAACATATACCTTTAGAAATGGTAGCGGCAGGAAAGCCAAGGTTAAGGTGCGCCCACCAAGTTCCTGCGTTACCTCTTCTTCATTTCAAGTTCCAGTGTGTGAATGATGCTCGCCGTATGCCGTCAAGATGGTGATCGAGGGTGGATCACATTCGTTGACGACGCTGTTTTCACCCTGTTCGAGACGATCGCCCTACGCATTAGCCTTAAATTGGGCTCCGCCTTCGTTCAGTAAGGTGCAATTTATGCCGACGGCGGGCAAGGTCTTCGTCTCGACGGAGCAAAGGTCCCTCCCGGACGTGAGCGCCGCCATGGAGGGGTACAAGGTCGAGGAGGAGTACAGCGAGGGCGACTTCAAGCTCAACCTCCTCACCGAGGTCGCCAACCTCAGCCTCGTCGAGGGAACGCTGACGGGGCTCTACAGCTACGACCACGTAGTCTACAACTACCACAGGGGCAGCGTCATCCCCGCCGCCGCAACGAAGGAGGTCCTCTTCGCCTTCAGCGAGTACGATGGGCGGACCTACCTGGCCGTCGTGGACAAGAAGGACGTCGCCAACAGGACGGCGAACAGGCTCAGCGAGATAATCTTCGGCGAGATGGGGGTCATCGTCGAGGCCAGGATACTGCCCGAGACGCTGAAGAAGTTCCACCTCGAGAACAAGGAGTCGACGAAGGTCATCTTCTTCGAGAACATGAACATCCCGAACATAAACAAGCTTAGCCTGTACGGCCCCGACGTGGTCGACACGAAGCTCTTCAAGGAGTACGACGCCATCGGTGACCCATGGTACGTGCTGACGAAGTCGAAGAGGTTCGGCCACACCGTCGGCCTGGTCCGGGACGGCTCCGTCACGATATTCAACAGCATAGACCAGGGCCAGTACCTCCAGTACCTGAAGGAGGAGATAATCCCTATGACTCAGCCGCCTAGGGCGAGGAGCAAAGAGGAATGAAGGTGGACAAGGAGCTGGACTGCACGGGGCTGTACTGCCCCGAGCCCGTCTTCAGGACACGCATGGCGCTGGACGAGCTTGAGCCGGGCCAGACCCTCGAGGTCACCGCCGACGACCCGGCCGCCTACGAGGACCTGAGGCGCCTGGCTGAGCGCCTCGGCCAAGAGGTCCTGAGCCTCACCAAAGAAGGCGATGAGATCAAGATAGTCATACGAAAGTAGTCTGGAGTTCCATCAATTTTCATCTCTCTGGCAGCCAGAAACATTCATTAACATCCATAAGGTAAGCCTTACGTAAGGTAAACCATATGACCAACGTCAAGACGACGTTGAACATCGACGAGGAGAAGTGGACGAACTTCAAGCGAGCCACCTCCAGCCTGTACGGGGGGGAGAGGACCCTGAGCGAGGTAGCCGAGGAGGCGATGGAGTCCTACGACGCGGTGACCGCCATCAGAAGGTTCGCCGAGAAGAGGGGATACAAACTGGACCCCTACCCCTCCCTTAGGGAGATCGAGGATAGACGACCGACGATGCCGGACAGCTCCGTCGGGATCCTCAGGGAGATGAAGAATGGTCGCCAAAATCGTATATCTGGACACGAGCAGTCTCGTTAAACGGTATCTGAAGGAACGCGGATCGGCGGTCATGGACAGGGCGTACGCCGAGGCTGAGAGGGGCAACCTGATCCTTGCCTTCTCCATCTGGAACATCGGGGAAGCTCAAGGCGTAGTAGACCAACGCTTCATCAGGGGACAGATCACGGAGGAGGAGTGCGACGAGACCGTTGAGGGGATGCTCGCGGAGTCGACCAAGATGAGCCTGATGAACACGCTCAGGATAGTACCGATCACCGTCAACGTCCTCGTCCCCTCCTGGGACTACATCCTAAAGCACCACATATACGTCAGCGACGCACTCCAGATATCCAGCGCCAAGGAGGCGCAGTGCGACCTGTTCCTCAGCGCCGACAGCCAGCTGATAGGAGCCGCGCAGCTTGAGGGAGTGAAAACTGTCGACATCGAGTCAGACCCCCGGGAAGCAGTTGAATCACTTACCGAAGCATAAGACCTTTTCAAAGCTGATAAAGAAGACATAAGTATAGACGGCTTTGAAA